>CAYTOE010000010.1:0-23912 GCA_964439255.1 uncultured Aquificales bacterium | reverse complement strand
ATACTGGCCGGGAGACCGGTCGGGAAAGTTGGTCGGTGCCAGGGTCTTAATTTTTTCTCCTTATTTTTATTTCTCCTATTCTTATTTTTGCTTTTATCTCAACCGGATATATATCTTTACCAAATAACATTTCCCATTCTCCTGCTGGTTTTATAATCCCTTCGATATCCACATTCGGTTTTAATAAAATCTTTCTTTCTGATTTTTTTATATCAAATCTTACAAGCTGAATTTTTCCATTAAAAAATATCTTTAAGGTTCCTTTCTTGTCCTCTTTTATATGCTTAAAAAGATAATAGCCAGCTGTGAAAGGTTCAAAAATATTTTTATCTGTGAGTTTTATTTCTTTTCTGTAAGTTTTGTTATTTTTTGATTTTTTATACATCACTGTGTTTTTTTCAAAAACGTACTCATGAATTATTTTTAAACTTTTTTCTTTTTGAAAAAAGTAGAAATATTTTGGTCTAAAATTTTTATTAGCTTCTGAGAAACCCTGATATTTTATATCTTTAAACAGTTTCACAAATCCTACTGTTTCCCCTTTTATCTTTGAGTATATCCTTTTATTTTTTTCCTGAAAATCTATACATATTTCTGCGACGTCTATGAAGTAGTACTCAACTGAGTAGCATACCTCTTTTCCATAACTCTCTTTAAAAAAGAAAAATATAACTAAAATAAATGTCAGTATTGGCATTTCTTTTGTTTACCCTTTTAAAACCTTGTTATATAATATCTATCTCATATATTCTTTTTGTCTGTTTATTTTAAATCTGGAGGTTTTATCCATGCAGTACAAAGTTTATACTGCCAAATCTTACAGGGCAATACCTCAATTGGAATCTGCTCTTACAGAGGAACAGAAGTTTGATATAGATGTTGTTTCTAAAGTTTTTCCCTTTAAGGTTAATAGTTATGTTATTGAGAAGCTTATAGACTGGTCTAATCCTCTTGAAGACCCTATCTTCAGGCTAACATTTCCTCAAAAGGGTATGTTGAAAGAGGAAGATTATGAAAAGATAGCTTATCTGATAAGAAATGGTGCTTCTGAGAATGAAATAAAAGCTACTGCCAATGAAATAAGAATGAAGTTAAATCCACATCCTGCTGGACAAAAGTACAATGTACCTCAGATTAATGGAAAAAAACTCCATGGAGCACAGCATAAATACAAAGAGACTATATTATTTTTCCCAAAGCAGGGGCAAACCTGTCACGCTTACTGTTCTTTTTGTTTTAGGTGGCCTCAGTTTGTAGGTATAGATGAATTGAAATTCGCTATGAAAGAGGTTGATATTCTTATTGAGTATATAAAATCTCATCCAGAAATTACAGATCTCCTTTTTACTGGTGGAGACCCTATGATAATGAAAACAAAGGTATTTAAACAGTACGTTGAACCTATTTTAGAGGCTAATATTCCACATCTAAAAACAATAAGAATTGGTTCAAAATCTCTTGGGTTCTGGCCTTACAGATTTTTAACAGATGATGATGCTCAGGAACTCCTTGATCTGTTTAAAAAGATTGTGGATAAAGGTTATAGTCTTGCATTTATGGCACATTTTAACCATTACAAGGAACTTGAAACTGAAGAAGTACAGGAAGCTATATTCAAAATAAGAGAAACCGGTGCTGTTATAAGAACCCAATCTCCTATTTTAAGACATATTAATGATGATGCTGATGTCTGGGCTAATATGTGGAAAAAACAGGTTGAATTGGGTCTTGTTCCTTATTACATGTTTATGGCAAGGGATACAGGAGCCCAACATTATTTCGGTGTTCCACTTGTTAGAGCATGGGAGATTTTCAGAGAAGCTTACAGTAAGGTAAGCGGTCTTGCAAGAACTGTCAAAGGACCTTCTATGTCTGCCACACCTGGAAAAATAAGGATGTTAGGTGTTACGGAGATTAAAGGGAAAAAGTACATGCTCCTTGATTTTCTCCAGGGAAGAAATCCAGATTGGGTTGGAAAGCCATTCTTTGCTGAGTACGATGAAGAGGCTATGTGGATTGATGAGCTTAAGCCAGCTTTTACAAACAGATTTTTCTTTGAAGAAGAGCTTGAAAGGTTTCTTGAAGAGGAAGCAGCTGCTTAACTAAAGATAAACATTGTCTGACAAACAGCCGTTAAAGCGGCTGTTTCCATTTTAAGTATGTTTTTGCCAAGGGATACAGTTTCAAACCCTTTTATCTTTAAATTAAAAATTTCTTCCTCTGTTAACCCTCCTTCAGCACCTATAAGGATGTCTATTTTTTCTGCTTTTTTGTTTAGATACTCTTTTAAATCTTTTTCTTTTTCCTTTTCATAAAATACAAATCTGTACTCACCTTCTGGCTTAATATTTTCTAATTTTACAGGATTTTCTATTCTTAATGGAAACAGTCTTTTACACTGTTTTATAGAGTTTAGAGCTATCTTTTCCCATTTTTTTATTTTTCTGTTTATATCTTTTTCTTTAACTGCTGTATATGTAGATACAACAGGGATAAGGGTGTATACTCCTAACTGGGAAAGAGGCTCTATCAAATCATCTATTTTTGATAGATGATTAGGGATGCATAAAAAAAGATTCAGTTTTAGTTTTTCTTCTTCCTGATAAAGTTTTTCAATAATTTTCCCAACTATCTGTTTTTTTTCAACAGATATAACTTTCCCTGTATAAATATTCCCTTTCAGGTCATTTATTTCTATAATCTCATCCTTTCTTATTCTTCTTACTTTTGCATGATGAAACTCTTCATCTTTAAGATAAAAGTACCCATCTTCTACTGTGCCTATAAACCTTGGTGTGGACATTTTATACCTGACCCTTCTTTAAAAGGTTTTTCATCAATACAGAGCAGATAAAAACGATACCATATACAAAAACTATTGTAGCTCCAGATGGTAAGTTTAAGTAAAAAGACACAAATATTCCAGAAATAACAACCAATACACTTAAAAGAATCGATGCTGTGATTATTTTTTTATAATGCCAGAATATCTGTGAAGCTGTAGCAGCTGGAAGTATCATCATAGCAGAAGCTAAAATTACACCTACAAGTTTTACGGCAAGAACTGTTGCTATTGCTATTATAGTTATCAGTACATAGTAATAGAAGGATGTATTTATGCCTGATGTGAATGCAACTTCCTCGTTATAGCAGCAGAAAAGAATTTTCTGAAAAAATAGCTTTAAAAATACAAAAACAAAAATGGAAAAGATGGAAAGCATGTACAAATCTGACTGTGTTATTGTTAGTATGTTCCCAAATAAAAATGAAAAAAGGTCGGATGTGTAATTTGGAGTAAGGGTTAAAAATATCACACCCAATGCCATTGAAATTGAGAAAAGGATTCCTATAGAGACATCTTCATGTATTTTTCCTTTTTTGCTTATATATCCAATTAAAATGCCTACAGTGATTGCAAATACGAAGCCAAGAATTGTAGGAGATATACCTAAAAAAACCCCTAAAGCAAGACCGCCAAACGTTGCGTGGGATATGCCGACGTTTATAAATGACCAGTTTTTTATGTTTATAAAAAGAGAAAGAACAGAAAGCAGGATAGAAAGGATAATACCTCCTGCTATGGCGTACTGTATAAAAGGTATGTACAGTATATCTAACATTTACCTTCTCCGATTTTAAACCTGAAATGTTCGCAGGCCATACATTCTTCTGAATGAACTATTAGTTCAACCTCTGAACCGTAAAGTTTCTTTAAAATATCTTTTTGGAAAAACTCTTTTGGATGTCCATAAAAATGTAAATATCTATTTAATCCAGCTACTTTATCAACAAATTTCGCTATTGTTCCAACATCGTGGGTAACCATTATAATTGTCATGCCTTTTTCTTTTAATGATTTCAGAAATTCATAAAAGCTCTCCTGTGCCACAACATCAACACCTGTAGCCGGTTCATCTAAAAATATAACCTCTGGTTCAGAAACAAGAACCCTTGCTATGGATACTCTTTGTTGCTGGCCTCCAGACAAACTTCCATAAGGTTTATCTTTAAAATCAATCATACCTACATAATCAAGGTACTTGAGTGCTTTTTCTATTTTTTCTTTTTTACCCATTTTTGAGTTAACCAAACCGAATAAAACAACGTCTAAAGCGGATACAGGAAACCTTTTTGGAGTACTGCTTTTCTGGGGAAGATATCCTATCTTACCTGTTTTCACAGCTTCAAGGGGATTTTTCCCAAGTAGTTTTACATAACCTTCCTCAGGCTTTATAAAGCCAAGACATGTTTTTACGAATGTTGTTTTGCCACCACCATTTGGACCTACTATAGCGACAACTTCACCTTTTTTTACAGAAAGGTTTATACTTTCAAGAATTGTTGTATTTCCTATTTTTACTGTCAGGTTTTTTATCTCAAGTATATTTTCTTTCAATGTTCACCTACCTATTTTATAAACATTGCATCTCCATAGGAAAAAAATCTGTATCTGCTTTTTATAGCTTCGTTATAAGCCTCAAATATAAAATCTTTTCCTGCAAAAGCAGATACAAGCAGTAAAAGTGTTGATTTTGGTAAATGGAAGTTTGTTATAAGGGCATCAACTATCTTAAATTTGTAAGGTGGATATATGAATATATCACTGAAACCTTATTTTTTACCTGTTTTTGCGTATGTTTCAAGAGTTCTTACAACTGTTGTTCCTACCGCTATTACTTTTTTACCTCTTTTTTTTGTTTCTTCTATAGATTTTAATGTTTCATCTGGGATGTGGAAGTACTCCTGATGCATTTTGTGTTTTGTTATATCTTCTGTTTGAATAGGTTTAAATGTTCCAAGCCCGACGTGGAGTGTACAGAAGCTTTTTTTAACCCCTTTTCTTTCAAGATCTTCTATGAGTTCTTTTGTAAAATGAAGTCCAGCCGTTGGTGATGCTACAGCTCCTTCTTTTTTTGCGAAAACAGTCTGGTATAGGTTTTTATCTTCTTCTTCATCTTCCCTTTCTATATAAGGTGGAAGAGGTACATGACCGTATTTATTTATAAGTTCTTTTATATTTTCTCCATAAAGCTTTACAACCGCTTTTCCTTCTGTGTATTTTTCTAAAAGCGTAGCATAAAAATCGTCTCCAAAAATTATTTTTTGCCCAGGTTTTAACCTTTTTATATTTTTAATAAGAACTTCCCAGAGATTCTCATTTAGTGGTTTGAGAAGAAATACCTCTATTTTTGCACCTGTTTCTTTTCTTCCTTTTAATCTTGCAGGGATAACTTTTGTATCATTCAAAACTAAAAGGTCACCTTCTTCAATATAATCCTTAATATCTCTGAATATTCTGTGTTCTATACTCCTATTTTCTCTATCTAAAACCATAAGTTTACAGCTATCCCTTGGTATAACAGGGTACTTCGCTATAAGTTCTTTTGGTAAATTGTAATCAAAATCTGAAAGTTTTAACATTTTCACCTACTTTGATAGTTTTGATATAAGGATAAAGATAACAGATAAGACAATACTCAATAAAATAGAGGTTGCAAGGGGAAAGTAAAATACAAAATTATCCCTTTTTATATAAATATCCCCTGGAAGTTTTCCTATCCCAAAAGGTAGTTTTTCAAAAAAGATTAAAAGTAAGCCAAAAAAAGCTATCGTTAATCCTATAAACAAGAGAATTTTTCCTAAACTTTCCATTTTTCTCCTTTTGAATTGAATTTATATATAATTCTAAAATATTCTTATGCTATCTGAACACAACACCGATGATTTAGTTTATAATAAATAAAAAAAGCAGGTTGGTTTATGTCTGTAAACATATCTTTAGAAGATTTTAAACGTTTAGCAGAAAAGCATAATGTAATTCCAGTTTTTAAGGAAGTTTTATCAGATATAGATACTCCTCTGTCTGTTTTTTTAAAAGTTTCCTCTCCTGAAAGGTTTAATTTTCTTTTTGAAAGTGTTGAACAGGGGGAAAATGTTGGTAGATACTCTTTTATAGGCTCCTCCCTCCCTGTTTATATAAAAATAAAAAATAGATATGTTGAGTTTTACGATAATGGTAAATTAGAGTGTAAAGAAACAGATGACCCTATTGACCAGATAAAAGAAAAAATTGAGAAGTTCAATCCTGCAAAAATAGATGGGCTTCCTCCATTCTGGGGTGGCTTTGTAGGATACGTGTCTTACGATGTTATTCATTTTTATGAACCTGTGCCTGATGTGAAACCTGACACCCTAAGATTACCTGATATTTATTTTTTTCTGAGTGATGAGGTTGTGGTTTTTGATAATGTTAACCATTCTATAAAGATTATCGTTTCTGCTATTTTAGATGAAAATTCCTCTGTTGAGGAAAAGTACTACGAATCGATAAGTAGAATAGAAAAAATAGAAGAAAAGCTTTCAAGGGATGTAAAGATAAACAGACTCTCTGTAAAAAATATAAAGTCAGTAAATATACAGGAATGGAAATCTAACTTTAAAAAAGAAGATTTCCTGAAAGCTGTAGAAAAATGCAAGCATTACATAAGAGAGGGAGATATTATTCAGGTTGTTATCTCCCAGAGGTTTTCTAAAAAGTTAAAAACAGACCCTATAAATGTTTACCGTTCTGTAAGAGCTATAAATCCATCTCCTTATCTTTTTTACCTTGATTTAAGGGACATAAAGCTTATAGGCTCTTCTCCAGAAATTCTTGTTTCTGTTATAAATGGGAAAATTTTAACTAAACCTATAGCCGGAACAAGACCAAGGGGAAAAACTGTTGAAGAGGACAGACTTTTAAGGGAAGAGCTTTTAAATGATGAAAAAGAAAGAGCTGAACATCTTATGCTTGTTGACCTTGCGAGGAACGATGTTGGAAAAGTTTCAGAAAAGGGGTCTGTAAAAGTGGACAGATTTATGTATATAGAAAATTACTCCCATGTTATGCATATTGTTTCAGATGTTTCTGGAAAGCTTAGAGAAGGTTTACACCCCCTTGATGTCTTAAAGTCTGTTTTTCCTGTAGGAACTGTTAGTGGAGCTCCAAAAGTAAGAGCTATGCAGATTATAGAGGAACTTGAACCTGATAAAAGAGGTCCTTATGCAGGGGCTGTTGGTTATGTTTCCTTTGATGGAAATATAGATACCGCTATAGCCATAAGAACGGCTGTTGTTCAGAAGGATAATATATATATACAGGCAGGTGCAGGTATAGTTGCAGATTCTATTCCTGAAAGGGAATATGAAGAGACTGTAAATAAGGCAAAAGCTATGATTAAAGCTGTTGAGATAGCTGAACAGGTTTAATTTTTTGATATTACTCTTTTTTCCTTAGGTATAAACCTGTAAATTGGGACAGCAAGTAGTAAGTCTTCTTCCTCTTCTACTGTAAAAAGGTTTTTATCTAATGCAAATGAGGTAAAAGCTGAAACAGTTGCGTTTACTTCTCTTCTAAGTTTTCTTCTATCAAGGGATAAAAGATTTTCAGGAAGAACAATACCAGATTTTGGAAGATTGTATAATCTCTGTTCAAGTCCCTCCCTTGTAAAAATAGGAAATAATTTTTTTCTAATAGATTTTTCAAAAAATCTGTCTGTATCTGTTATGGCAACGATTTTTTCTTCTTTTTTTCCTTCAAACTCAGAAAAGTCAAACTGATTTACAAGGTACTGTTTTAAATCAATAAGTGATTTTATTTTTATCTGAAAATGTTTTTTATCTGAGCTGTTTATATTTAAAGTAACGATTTTTATTTTTGAGTGGTCTAAAAACCAGTAAAGACCTTCTTTCCAGAAATGGTTTATAGAGACTATATTTCTGTTTTCATCCATAACAGCAACGGTGAACGTTTTGTCTTCATTAACTTCTATGCCAAGATACATATATTTCTCCCTTTTATATGTTTTGGGAATTAAAAGTATATAGGTATTATTAGTAATTATTATGATTTTTATTCATATTTTATTACTTTCACTTTTTCCATTGTGATAAGACCATGGTTTATGAGTTTTTCTATTTCAGGGAGCACTTTTTTTATTCTATCTTCTCTATCAACTATCTCAATGACTATAGGTAAATCCTCAGAAATAGTTAAGAGGGAAGCTGAATGAATTCTGCTTGAGGCACCATAACCCATTATTCCTCTAAAAACAGATGCTCCAGCTACATTATTGTCTTTGCATATCTCTACAATCTTTTTGTAAAGGAGTTTTCCATCAACTCTGTCTGTCTCCCCTACAAATATTCTAAGGAGTATAGCTTCTCCTTCTATTTTCATTTTTTTTCTCCATAAATTTAATACATACAGTTAAATTAATGCCTTTGCAGATAAAAATCCTGCTATTCCAGCTGCAAGGGCAAATACATTGTTTAATACAATATTCAATATACCTTTCATAAATTCCCCATCTTGCAAAAGGGCTATAGTTTCATAAGAAAACGTTGAAAATGTTGTAAATGCCCCTAAAAAACCAACCGCAAAAAAAAGTCTCCATAAAGGGTCAATAGCTAACTTTTCAATTGTTAAGATTGTGAAAAATACAAGTATAAAGGAGCCTAATGTGTTCACAAATAATGTACCTGCAGGAAAGTCTATGCCAAAAAATTTGTTAATGAATGAAGATGTAAAAAACCTTGAAAGGGCGCCTAAAGCGCCTCCTATCATAACAGCAAGGTATTCCATTTTATTCACCTACAAACTGTAACAACTGTTGAATCTCTTTTTTACTTCCAAGAAAAACAGGAACCCTCTGATGAATATTTTCAGGTTTAACTGAAAGGATGTCTTCTTTACCAGTTGTTGCCATTCCACCTGCCTGATGTATAAGAAAGGCCATTGGAGAAGCTTCGTAAAGGAGTCTTAGTTTTCCATTTTTGTTTTTCTTATCTGCAGGATATCCAAACATGCCACCTTTTATAAGTGTTCTATGAACATCAGCAACCATTGAGCCTATGTATCTTGTTGTATAACCTTCCTCTTTTAAAGCTTCGATATACCCTTTTAATCCTTCATCTATCCATTTTTTTGTATTGGCTTCGTTTATTGAGTATATTTTTCCCTTTTCAGGGAGTTTCATACTTGGATGGGAAAGTAAAAACATTCCAACAGATGGATCAAGTGTAAATCCATTAACACCATTTCCTGTAGAGAAAACAAACATTGTTGAAGAGCCGTATATAACATAACCAGCTGCTACCTGTTTATAACCTTCCTGAAGGAAGTTTTCCTCTCCTTCACCTATCTTTTTATGTATGGAAAATATTGTTCCTATGCTGACGTTAACATCTATGTTTGAAGAACCATCTAATGGGTCAAAAGCTATTACATACTTTCCACTTTTTCCTTTTTCAGGGTAGATAGGTTCATCTAACTCTTCTGAAGCAAGTGCATAAAACTGTCCACTGTCTGAAAGAAAATCTATCATTATTTCATTTGAAAGCTCATCTAACTTTTGAACCTCTTCTCCCTGGACGTTTGTTTTCCCAGCTTTACCGAGAATCCCGGCAAGACCAGCTTTTCTGACCTGTGAAGCTATTATTTTTGTAGCAGCTTCTATTGACATTAAAGCCTGTGTAAGTGAACCTGAAGCTTCTGGATATTTTCTTTCTTCCTCAAGGATAAATCTGTTTAAATCCATTCCTATTTCTGCCATATTCAACCCCCTATAAGACTTTCTCTTGTTAAAAAGCTAACCTTTTTTCCAAATGTACTTTCTAAATCCTTTTTTCTTAGCTGTCCACATGCAGCGGATATATCTTTTCCTTTACTCCATCTCACAAAAGCACCTATATTATACTGCCAGAGTATTTTATGGAATTTTTCAACCCTATCTTTTTCAGGCCTTTCATATATTGAGCCTGGATGGGGATTGAAAGGAATAAGGTTTACTTTGTACCTTTTTTTGTTTTTTCCAATGAGTTTTGCAAGTTTATGGGCATCTTTTGGAGAATCGTTTATATCTTTTATCAGTACATACTCAAGCATAATTCTATAACCTGTTTTTACAGGGAGTTTATTCAAGGTTTCCATAAGTTTATCAAGGGTGTTTGTTTCAGATATAGGCATTATCTCTTCCCTTGTTTTCTGGTCAGCTGCGTTAAGGGAAACAGCAAGTCTAACCTGTGGAAAATCTTTATCATGATACATTTTCACAATCTGGTGAATTATTCCACTTGAAGATATTGTTATCTTTCTATTTGAAAGACCTGCCATTTTTTCATCTGTAAAAATCTGAACTGATTTCCTCACATTTTCATAATTTGCAAGAGGTTCTCCCATTCCCATATAAACAATGTTCGATATTCTTTTCTCAGGTTCTAAACCTACAAATCTCTGACTCTGAATGTACTGGTCTACAATTTCGGCTGTTGTAAGATTTCTTATAAGACCATCTTTTGTTGTAAAACAGAATTTACATCCAACTGCACATCCAACCTGTGTTGATATACACAGTGTGTTATGGCCTTTTTCAGGAATAAACACACTTTCAATTGTGTGTCCATCCTTTAGTTTCCATAAGAACTTTATGCTTCCATCTTCTTTAGATTGTTCAAAAGTTACAAGCTCCAAAACATTTAACTGGGTTTTCTCTTTCAGCTGATTCCTTATCTCTTTTGAAAGGTCTGTCATCTCATCAAAAGAACCAACTTTTTTGTTGTATATCCATTTTGCTATCTGTTTTGCCCTGAACTTCTGCCATCCCTGTTTTTTTACCCAGTTTTCAAGCTCCCTATAGTTGAAATTTTTTAGTTGAACCTTTTCCATTTCTCTTCCTTTTGATTTTTTGAAAAATTTATAAAAATAAAAAATTTATTCAAATATTATACAGAGCAAAACCCTGAAAAAGATAGCTGTTTTTCCTGTTAAAATATTCTTTTGGAAAATTTAAAATCAGGAGTTTTAAATGGACGAAAAAATCCTTTCAGCCCACGGATTAACTGTTGACGAGTACAGAAGAATTGTTGAGCTTATAGGAAGAGAGCCTAATGAGGTTGAGCTTGGAATATTTGGAGCTTTATGGAGTGAGCACTGCTCTTACAAATCCTCAAAACCATTTTTAAAGGTTTTTCCAACAGAAGCTCCATGGGTTCTTCAGGGACCTGGAGAAAATGCAGGGGTTGTTGAGATAGATGACAGATATGCTGTTGCATTTAAAATAGAATCCCATAACCACCCTTCATATATAGAGCCTTTCCATGGAGCTGCTACAGGAGTTGGTGGAATAATAAGGGATATTCTCTCAATGGGAGCAAGACCTGTCTGTGCTTTTGATAGTCTCAGATTTGGAGACCCGAGAAATGATAGAAACAGAAAGCATATAAAAGATGCAAAGCCGATAGCCCAGGGAGTTGTTAAAGGGATAGGTTTTTACGGAAACTGTATAGGTGTTCCTACAATTGGTGGTGAGGTTGTTTTTGATGAGGTTTATGCTGGAAACCCTCTTGTTAATGCATTCTGTCTTGGAATTCTTGAAAAAGACAGAATATTCAGGGCAAGGGCTACAAAGGTTGGTCAGAAGATGGTAATGGTAGGCTCTTCAACAGGTAGAGATGGAATTCATGGAGCAACAATGGCTTCAGCGGAGTTCTCTGAGGAGTCTGAATCAAAAAGACCAAATGTCCAGATTGGAGACCCATTCTTTGGAAAAAGACTTGTTGAATGCACACTTGAGGTGATGCAGAAAGGACTGATAGCTGGCTGTCAGGATTTTGGAGCTGCAGGTCTTGCAGGTTCAACCTCAGAGTTTGGAGAAAAATCAGGAATGGGAGTAAGGGTTTATCTTGAAAATGTTCCATTAAGGGAAGAAGGAATGACCCCTTATGAGATACTCCTTTCTGAATCCCAGGAAAGAATGCTTTATGCTGTAGATGAGGAGAATGTTGAAGAGGTTTTAAGAATAGCTAGATGGTATGGATTAGAGGCTGCTGTTATAGGAGAAACTACAGACACAAAAAGAATGGAAGTTTTTTACAAAGGGGAAAAGGTTGCAGACCTTCCAATATCTGCAATAGTTGATGATGCTCCTGTTTATAACAGACCAAGAAAAGAACCTGAATATCTAAAAGAAACAAGGGCTTTTGACCAGAATTCACTGTTAGAGGTAGATATAAAAGAGGCCATTAGAAAAGTTTTATCATCTCCTACAATAGCAAAAAAAGATTGGGTTTACAGACAGTATGACCATGAGGTAGGTATAAACACTGTTGTAAAACCTGGAAGCGATGCTGCAGTTTTAAGGGTTAAATGGGCTGTAAAACCTGAGATAAACAGTGAAAAGGCTGTTGCTATATCCTCAGATGGAAATGGAAGATGGGTTTATTTAGACCCTTATGAAGGAGGAAAAAGAGTAGTTGTAGAGGCTGTGAGAAATGTTTATATATCAGGAGCAAAACCTCTTGCCATAACAGACTGCTTAAACTGGGGAAATCCAGAAAATCCAGAGATTATGTGGCAGTTTGAACAGGCTACAAAAGGAATGGCTGATGCCTGCAGAGAGCTGAATACTCCTGTTATAAGCGGTAATGTTTCCCTTTACAATGAAACAGTTCTTCCAGATAAAAGAATAAATGTTTATCCTACTCCTGTTGTTGTTGCTGTTGGAGTTTTAGACAGACCTGAAGATGCTATACCGAGCTTCTATCAGGAAGAAGGAGATGTTATTGTTTTAATAGGTGAGGTTGATAAAGAACCTACAGTAAACGGAAGTGAATATCTGAAAGAGGTTCATGGAATAGTATCAGGAGCTATTCCACCAGTTGATTTAGAAATGGAGAAAAAACTTGCCCAGTATATCAGAGAAAACAGAGAAAAGATAAAATCTGCCCATGATGTTTCAGATGGAGGTCTTATAACGGCTATTTTAGAGCCTGCATTTGCAGAAGAGAAAACATTCGGCCTTGATATTCAGATAAACACAGACTACAGACCTGATTTTGAGCTTTTTGATGAGATGAGAAGTATTGTTGTTATATCTGCATCTGAAAAAGATATTCCAGAATTAGAAGGAAAGGCGAAGGAAACAGGAATAGGATTCAAAATAATAGGGAAAGTAAAGGAAAGCCCAATTTTATCACTTAAAGTGGGCAATGCTGATATTTCAGAAAATATGGAAGTTCTGAGAGATAGCTGGGAAAATAGATTAAAGGAGCTTTTAGACTAAAGATATGTTTGTGTATATTCTGAAAAGGCTTATTCAGATGATTCCTCTTGTTATAGGTATTACATTTATATCATTCTTGATTATCCAGCTTGCTCCTGGAGATTACCTTGACCAGCTTAAGATGAATCCCCAGATATCAAAAGAAACATTGAAAGAACTTGAAAGAGCCTACGGTCTTGATAAGCCACTCCTTGTTCAGTATATAAAATGGCTTATGAATGCTATCACTTTTGACCTTGGCTACTCTTTTTCTTATCATGTCCCTGTTTTGGAACTTATTAAAGAGCGGGTTGGTAACACCCTTTTCTTATCTATAACATCTGCTATTTTAGCGTGGGGACTTGCTGTTCCCATGGGAATATGGGCAGCTTTAAAGCCAAACAGCATAGTAGATAAGTTTATCCAGCTTTTTTCCTTCACATTTATGTCTGTACCAAACTTTTTTCTCGCTTTTCTACTTTTATTTTTTGCGGTTAAAACAGGAATTTTTCCAACAGGTGGTGCAACAAGTCCAAACTACGAGCAGCTGTCATTTTCAGGAAAAATATTAGATAGATTATGGCATGTTTCGCTACCTGCGTTTGTCCTCGCAATAGGTTCACTTGCAGGTCTTGTAAGACTTGTCAGGAGTGCAATGATAGAATCTCTTCAGTCTGAATACGTTCTTTTTGCAAGGGCGAAGGGTTTACCAGAAAAAGAGATAATATTAAAACATGCATTAAAAAACGCACTGAATCCTTTTATAACCCTTTTGGGATTTGAGATAGCCTCTCTTCTATCTGGAGCAGCCTTAGTTGAGATAATTGTAAACTGGCCTGGAATGGGTATGCTAATGCTTGATGCTGTTTTATCACAGGATTTATACCTTGTGATGGGAGGTCTTTATATAGGTGCAATAATGCTTATTATAGGAAATCTTGTGGCAGATATACTCCTTGCAAAATTAGACCCAAGGGTAAGGCAAAGGGAAATCGAAGGGGTCTTGAGGTAAATGGGAGACATATTCAGATATATAAAAAAGAACAGGCTTGCCTACCTTTCGTTTTATACACTTGTTATTCTTTATTTTTTTGCTATTTTTGCTGATTTTATAGCTCCATATCCTTACGATATTCAACACAGAGACACTCCTTATCATCCCCCTACACAGATTCATTTTTTTGATGAAAAAGGAAATTTCCATTTGAGGCCTTTTGTTTATAAGTATGAGCTTGTTAATCCTGTTTTTAAAATTTACAGGATAAACAAAAATGTTAAGTATCCGATTTACTTTTTTGTACATGGAGATAGACATTATTTATTAGGTATTATTCCAACTGATATACATCTTTTTGGGGTTAAAGAAGGGAAGATATTTATTCTTGGTGCTGATAATTTAGGTAGGGATATATTTTCAAGACTCCTTTATGGTGGAAGAGTATCCCTTTCTATAGGGCTTGTTGGGGTTTTAGTATCTTTTACGATAGGGGCTATTATAGGTGGTATTTCTGGTTACTTTGGTGGAAAAATTGATAATGTTCTCATGAGAATTTCAGAAATTATTATGTCCTTTCCAGGATTCTATCTTATGCTTGCTTTAAGGGCGGTTTTTCCAATAACCCTTTCTTCTGTTCAGGTTTATTTTTTAATCGTTGTAATTCTTTCATTTATAGGCTGGGCTGGTCTCGCAAGGGTTATAAGGGGAATGGTTCTTTCCATCAGAGAGCAGGATTTTGTGATTGCTGCAAAGAGTTATGGCGCTTCATCTATAAGAATCATTCTCAGACATATACTTCCAAACACTTTTTCCTATCTTCTTATTGCTGCAACCCTTTCCATTCCAGGTTATATCCTTGGTGAAAGCGCTCTTTCTCTTTTAGGTCTTGGAATACAGGAACCTTATGCAAGTTGGGGAAATATGCTTTCTGCTGCAAGAAGCATTTCGGCAATAGCTTCTTATCCCTGGATTCTTGCCCCTGGAATAGCTATTTTTATAACAATTCTTGCTTTTAATCTTATTGGAGATGCTTTAAGAGATGCTTTAGACCCAAAATTGAGAAAATATCTGTAAAATACATTTCCATTTTGTAAAAAATTTTTACACTGATTTATTAACTAACTTATTAATATCCTTTACCTTTTATTAATAATTAGTGTAAAATTTTATAAATATTTGTAAAGTTGCTTTACAAGCGCAATATTATTAATTTATTGATGAATTCAGTTTTATGAATGGTTTACGATGTTGGCACATATATTGCTTTTCCTAATAAGTACTATGGAAAAGCATATAGAGCACAGCTTTAAGGCGCGGTTTAAGGTAAAGAAGTTAGAGGTTGAAGTTTGGAGATTTGCGATTTATGAGAAGTTCATAAAGAAAAAAAGAGAAGCTAAGATTGTTTTATGGGATGAGATTAATAAAGATGAAGATTTAGAAACTGGGCGAAATAAATAGATTCACTCTCCCCCTGGGGATTTCTCCCCCCTTTTTTTATTATGAGATTAGGTGAATACAATGAGAAATATTAGAGGGTCAGTGAAGGAAGGAAATAATAGAATAAGTTATCTGTTAAATATAATAGACAGCCTGTATGAGAAAAAATACAAAATAGATAATTTCAGGTCTGTTCTTGAGAATCTCCTCAATCTCCTTGATTTGAGATTTATAATTTTTATAAAAGGTGATTTAGGTTACTACATAGATAATGAAAAGTACTTCTATATATCTAAAAAAGTAAAACTAAACAAATACAAAGAGTTCTTAAGAAAACTTTTAAAAAATGAGAATATGGTTGTTCTGAACAACTGTACAAAAGATTACAAAATTTTTGAAAATTTAGGTGGGGATTTTATAAATTACAACTTCTTCTTCCTGAAACTGAATAAAGATACGTATATTTTAGGTTCGAGAGAAGTCCCTTTTTCACAGAGGGAAATAACACTTCTTTCAAAGATAAAAACATTTATAAAAAAGAGTCTTGAATTTGATATAAAGGAAGATAACCTTTTAGAAAAGGCTTATACAGACACATTAACGGGTCTCTATAATAGACGTTTTTTTGAAAAAATAATTCCTATGGAGATAGAAAAGGCAAAAAGATACAAATATCCAGTAAGTGTTGTATTTATAGATATAGATAATTTCAAGCTCCTTAATGATTTGGAAGGACATTTAGCAGGGGATATTTTTTTAAAACATTTTGGTACTCTGATTAAAGAGGTAATAAGGAAATCCGATATACCTATAAGGCTTGGAGGAGATGAATTTATCATTTTTTTACCTTTCACAAGAAAAAAAGATGCTGAAACCCTTGCATACAAGATAAGAAAGCTTGTTTTAGAGAACAAAGACCTTTTATGTGAAGGAAAAAAATGTTATTATATAGATATAAGTTTTGGTATCGTCGAACTAAAGGAAGATGACACAGCACAATCTTTACTTTCTAAAGTCGATTTTCTGATGTATCAGGCAAAAAAATTTAAAAAATAGTTAATCCTCTATTTCGAATATCTTTTCCCTTGATGTTTCTCCTTTTACAAGTTTTATCCTTGATTTTGGAACTTTGAGATACTTTGATAAAACCTCAATTACCTTTTTATTGGCTTTTCCCTTTTCAGGAACAACAGTTACCCTTATTTCAAAATAATTCTGTTCTATTTCTTTTATCTCTTCCTTTTTTGCGTTTGGTTTTACCTTTACTTTTATCCTCATTTTTTATCCATACAATTTTTTGGATAATATTATAATCAATAAGTTTTTAGAGGTAGATATGAAAAACATATTTCTTGTTGGATTTATGGGAAGCGGAAAATCTACAGTTGGAAAAATTTTATCAAAAAAAACAGGTTTAAAGTTTGTTGATATAGATTCAGAAATAGAGAAGAAAGAAGGGAAAACAATAAAGGAAATTTTTGAGGAAAGGGGAGAAAGCTATTTTAGGAATCTTGAAAAAGAAGAAATAAAAAAGTTTTCTAAAAAAAGAGGTTTTATTGTTTCAACAGGTGGAGGACTTGGAGCAGATAAAGAAAATATGAATTTGATGAAAAAAAATGGGGTTGTTATATGGCTTGACCTTTCTCTTGAAGAGGTTTTAAGGAGATGTGGAAATGATAAGAACAGACCTCTTTTGAGACAACCACTGGAAAATTTAAAAAGATTGTTTGAAGAGAGAAAAAATGTTTATTCTATGGCAGATATACACATTAAAACAGAAGGTAAAGAACCGGAAAAAATAGCCGAAGAGATTCTGGAGCAGATAAATGGAGATATACACAGGGATTGATATTGTAGATAACAGGAGAATTAAACGTGCTGTAGAAAGGTTTGGTGAAAGGTTTCTGTCAAAAATTTTTACAAAAAAAGAAATTTCCTATTGTTTGTGTAAAAAAAATTTACATGAGTGCTTATCTGCACGTTTTGCAGCAAAAGAAGCTTTCATAAAAGCCTTTTATCAAGCATTCCAGCAAGCACCAAAATTAATTGAGATTGAGATAGCAGGAAAAAGAGGGAAACCTGCAGAAATTTTTCTGCACTCAAAAAATCTTCAGGCTATATCCTCTGAAAAGCCCTTTAAAACTTCTTTATCTATATCTCATGAAAAGGAATTTTCTGTTGCTGTTGTTGTTTTATACGTAATTTAGTGCAGCAAAAAGTTTGCACCTCCATTCATTTCATCAGGTAAAAATCTATTTTTATCATTAACTTAAAACTTTGGTATTTTTTTTGTATTGTTTATCGCAGGAGGCTAAAGGTATGAAAATAAAAAAATACACAGTTTACAGTATTCAAGAAGGGTGGAGGAAAATAAAAGAGGATTTAGGGGAAGACGCAATAATCCTGTCTGTTAAAGAGTTCAGTGGTATGTTTGAGATTTTAGCCACTTCCCCTTCAGCTGAGAATGTTATAAAAATAAAAAAAGAAAAAGAAAAGTTCCTTAAAATTCAGCTATTTTTAGATAAACTTAAAGGCAGTCAGATAGATGAAAGTATAAAAAATGAGATAGAAGATGAGATTATTCAGGTTTACTCAGTAATTTTAGATAATCTGAGCAATATCTCATTGAAAGATAGAATATATTCAAATCCCCTTGAGAAAAATTATATTCTTATTTTTGGAAATATATCGTCCGGTAAAAGTACAACCATCGCAAAACTTGCTTCTATACTTAAGTTTGAGAGGAATAAAAAGATATGCCTCGCCTCTTTTGATTTTTACAAGATAGGAGGTTCAGAAAGTCTTTTTAAGTTTGCAGAAATTATGCAGATTCCATATTTCCTTATAAAGGAAGAAAAAGATTTAATACTCCATAAAAGTTATTTAGATGAATTTGACCATATACTTTTTGATACCCCTGGAAATATAAAATACCTTGATAAAATAGAAAATCTTGTTTCTTTTGTAAGTAAAAGCTCCAAAACAGAAAATATATTAGTTATTCCTTTAACAAAAAAAGAGCTACTAATTGATAAAGATTTAAAGTATTTTTCAAGGTTCAATATAGACCATTTGATACTTACAAAGTACGATCTTATAGAAAACAAAATTCCACTTTACTATGTACTTACAAGCTGTGATTATCCAATCAGTTATATAACAAATGGTCTGAATGTACCTCAGGATATTTTTAATGCAAAAAAACTTTTAGAAGAAAAGGTACTGTAAAATGAAGGATCAGGCACATAAACTTAGAGATATATCAGGCAGTAGAAGTAAACCGAGATTTCAGGTTATATCTATAACAAGTGGAAAAGGTGGTGTTGGAAAAACAAGTTTCACTGTAAATCTTGCGTATCATCTTCATAAGCTTGGTAAAAATGTTCTTATTTTTGATGCAGACCTTGCGCTGGCAAATATAGATATTCTTCTTGGTGAGAAACCTAAGTACAACCTTCTACATTTTTTAACTGGAGAAAAAACAATCAATGAGATTATATATACTTCAAAATATGGAATAAAATTTATTCCAGCTGCATCAGGTTTTGAGGAACTTGCAAATTTATCCCTTGAAAAACAGTTATACCTTTTAAACTCCCTACAGGAGATTTACTACAGTTTTGATATTATGCTTATAGACACATCTGCAGGCATATCAGACAGTGTCATAAATTTCTGTCTTGCATCTGATAAAACTATTGTACTTACGACACCAGACCCAACAGCTCTTGCGGACTCTTATGCTATTTCAAGGGTACTTCTAAGTTATAAACCTTTGGATATGGAATTAGGGGTTGTGGTTAATATGGTTAAAAATGAGGAAGAGGCACTTAAGATATACAGGGGAATGAACTCTATTTTAAGGAGCTTTATAGGAAAAAGTATCAGTTTTTATGGGTATATAAATAAGGATTCAAAACTCAGTGATTCTATAAGAGAAAGGTACATTCTGTCAGCTGTAAATCCTAATTCTACCTACAGTAGGAATGTTAAAAAAGTGGCGGAGAATATTATTTCAGGGAAAGAGTTTCCCACAGAATCAGAAACATCTTTTTGGAAAAAACTTTTAACCCACTGGAAAAATATAACTTTAGAATAGGAGGGCATTGGCATGAAAATGAATAATAAAGAGAGGAACAGAATTATTATGGAGTTTTTACCTAAAATAAACTACATTGTTCAAAATCTTAAACAGGAAAATCTGCCTGCCACAGTGACAGAAGAAGACCTTATAAATACAGGTGTTTTAGGTCTTATAGATGCTATAAACAAGTATGACCCGGATAAAGGGGTAAAACTTTCAACGTATGCGGAAATAAGGATAAGGGGTCAGATTATAGATAGTTTGAGAAAATTAGACTGGGTACCAAGAAATATAAGACAGAAGGCAAGACATATAGAAAATGCAATCCATGAGGTTGAACAGAGATTAGGAAGAGAAGCCACACCTGAGGAGATTGCTGAATATTTAGGTATAACCCTTGAAGAGTATATGAAGTATGCTGAAAAAATAGCAAACAGTAGTCTTGTATCAATAGACACAACAGTTGGAACAGACGATGATTCTTCTACAAAACTATGGCAGATACTATCGATTAATGACGATACCCCAGACAAATATGTTGAAGAAGAGGAATTGAAAAAAATTCTTTCTGATATAATATCTAAACTCAGTGAAAGGGAAAGACTTGTGATAACACTTTATTATTATGAAGAACTTTCCATGAAGGAGATAGGAGAGATTTTAGGGTTAACAGAATCAAGAATATCACAGATACATACAAAAACAATGAAGAAAATAAGAGGTATGATAGAAAAATACATTAGTCGAGATTAAAGATGGAAAGTATTTATGTAGAGTTTCTTTTAGGGGATTTAGAAAGCTTTGTGTTGGCGCAGAAAAATGAAATTAACAGTATAGTTTCAAAAAATGAAAATGTATCTATTGAGGATACAGCTCTTATTTTAGAAAGATTTTCAAAGAGTTTAAGAAAAACAGAAGTTATTATTGATTTTATAGATGAAGTACAGGATGTGGATATACTTAGAACTATTTCTGTGTTAGCTTCCGAGACAGTTGCATGGATACTTTTTACACTTCCTGTTGTTGAGAAAAATCTTCCATATTTTGCTGAGGATATAACTATTTTTGATAAACATATAGTTGACTATCTGGCTGATGTTCTTTTGGAGTTTGAGAGTTTTATAGAAGAACCTATGAGATTAAAATTTATAAGCAGGGATATTCAGAAAAGTATAAAAAATATCTCTATGACTATAAATCATCTATCCAATATACTGAAAAAGGGGCTTATAGAGAATTAACGCCCCCTGACAAGTGATAAACCACCATCAACAATAATTGTCTGTCCCTGTATCCATTTAGCATCCTGTGTACATAAAAACCCTACAACACCTGCTATATCTTCAGGCATTCCCATTCTTCCAAGGGGTGTAAGCTTGATTGTTCCTTCCTTAACCTCTTCATAATTTGGAAATAGTTGAATAGCTTCTGTATCTATAGGACCACCTGATACAGTGTTAACATTTATTCCTTTTTCACCAAATTCAACAGCTGCGTATCTAACAAGAGCTTCTAAAGCAGATTTTGCAGCTCCATGTATGGCGTAATTTGGCATATAATCCCTTGTTCCTGTGGAAGATATTGCTATTATTTTACCTTCTCTACCTTCCATTAAGGGAACAGCTTTCTGTGTTGACCATATAAACCCCATAACAGTAATATCAAATATTCTTCTTGTTCCCCTTTCTCTGAGTCTTAAGAAAGGTGCAAAACCACCTACTACTTCTCTTCCAGAGGCAACAGCATTACTTACGAAGATGTCTAAATACCCAAATTTTTCTTTAATTTCATCAAAAACTCTGTCTATATCTTCTTTTTTACCAAAATCACCCTGAATTGCGTATCCTTTTACACCTTTTTCCTCAATCTCTTTGACAGTTTCCTCGGCTTTTTCTTTGTTCTTGTAATAGTTTATTATCACATCTGCGCCCATTTCAGCTAACTTTAAAGCTATAGCCCTTCCTATACCTCTACTTCCACCTGTGATAAATGCAAGCTTTCCTTCTAACTCTTTACAGGCCATTAAGTTCCTCCTCTTAGTGGTGTTCTTTAAACTGTCTTGAAAATTCTAAAAACTTCTTTATCAGGTAGTTTCCTCTGTATCCTTCTTCTACAAGTTCTAAAAAGTACTTCTGTTCCTCATCATTCAACTCTCTGTGAATTGCTTCAAGTATTTTTTCATAAGCTTCATGTACATCTTCATCCCATCCTTCACCTGTATAGAATTCCTCTATTCTGATTGGGTCGGTGATTTTTGCCTTTGCAGCTTCTTTAAGTCCAAGAATGAACATTATTATCATTAAGATTATGAAGGCTACAGCTATTATTATTGCAAGAATAGTTTCACCCATCTTTTCCTCCAACCAGTTAAACTTTTTAATATTATAACTATTTTGTTTATTAAAATCTTTTTTAGAGGAAGAGGATGAAAAATAGTATTTTTATAACTGGAACAGATACAGGTGTTGGAAAAACGATTTTTTCAGCTTCTTTAGCTCTTTTTCTGAAGGAAAAAGGAATAAATGTAGGCTATTTTAAGCCTGTTGAAACTGGCTGTGATAGTTTATGTGAGGATGCAAAAAAGTTAGCAGACATAACTGGTCAGCCTTATGAAGAAACCGTCCTTTACAGATTTAAAAACCCTGTGGCACCTTATGTTGCTGAATCTGTAGAAAGAAAAAAAATAGACATGGATAAGATTTTAGGAAAGGTGAGATTTTTATCTAAAAAGTACGACTTTTTGATTGTTGAAGGTGCCGGTGGTGTATCTGTTCCAATAACAAAAGAAAAGGGAAAGATATACACATACCTTGATTTTGCTTATGAACTTGGATTGTCATCTATAGTTGTTTCGAGAGCAGGTTTAGGGACTATTAACCATACATTTTTAACGGTTTCTGTCATGAAAAGCAGAGGGATAGATTTGATTGGCATTGTCATGAACAGTTTTTCAAAAAATATGAGTTTATCCGAAAGAACGAATCCTGCTGTCATAGAGGAAATGACAGGTTTAAAAGTTATAAAAAAATGTTTTTCTTCTAAAAACCCAGTAGAAGAGTGTTTAAAAGGGATGGAAAATGTGTATAGACTAATACATACACATCTTAATTCTCCTGGCAAACTCTTTTAGTTCGTACACTAAAACTTTTGATTTTTCTAAAAGTTCATAACTTTTTTCAAGGGTTTTCTTTATATCACCTTTTTCATAGGATTCATAAAGTTCAAGTCCTAATTCATGAAATTCTCTGTGGGGTGCTTCTATAACAGAAAATGACCTGCTGGCTTCAGTTTCAAATTCTGCAAACTCTTTTGCAGCCTGTTTGCTATAAATCCATTTACCAAGGTTGCACTGTCTATGGCTTTTAGGTTTCCATTCTTTTTTTCCTAAAATATGGTCAACCATATCTCCTATATAAATAGAATGGTCTATTATTTTCTGCAAAACCTCAATATACTTTTTAAAATAAGTATCCTGAACAATATTTTCTGAATTTTTAATCATATCCCATATCTGTATAAGCATTTTTGATGTTTCTAATACTGAATGGTTAATTCTCTCTATGGAGCTGTATATTGTTTCAAACTCCTTTTTGAAATATTCCACATTTCTCTTTATTCCTATTGATATTTCATGGGTTACTTCACTACTTCCATCAACGATATTTATCAAAGATTCAACAAGTTCCCTAATCTCTTTTGCACTTTCTGCAGTTTTATGTGCTAAGTTCCTGACCTCTTCTGCAACCACAGAAAATCCTTTCCCATACTCACCAACTCTTGCTGCCTCTATAGAGGCGTTAAGGGAAAGTAATTTTGTCTGATTTGCTATATTTTGAATGATTTCTAATATATTTTTGGTATCTTCTACTCTCTCTTTTGTTAACTCAGTTATTTCATTCAGTTTTGAAAACTTTTTTGTTTCCTGAACAAGATTTTCTAATTTTTCTTTGAATTCTTTATTCACATATATGGATATAACTGCTGTCTCAAACTTTATGCTGTAAATATTGAAAAATATATGAGCTGTGTGTTCTACAAGATTACATATAACTTTATTTAGTAGCTCAGATAGGGTGTTATCCCTGTAAAATGAAATTATATAAAAATCCTCCGGTATCTGTATTTTCCTGACAATTATCCTGAGACCATAAATGTTACCTATATTTGTTATCTTTTCTACTGTTCCTTTTTCAAAGAAATCTGGATTTTCTTTAAAAAGCTTCTCAAATGCTGAGAAACCTGCTGTAGCTAAAATTCTGGAACCTTCTTTATTTGAGAAAACCTTATTTAAATCGCTGTCTAAAATAACAACACC
>CAYTOE010000009.1:0-24143 GCA_964439255.1 uncultured Aquificales bacterium | reverse complement strand
ATGTTTGAGTACGTTGTAGTTGGAGCTGGTTTTGCTGGAAGTGTAATAGCTGAGAGAATAGCAAATGTTTTAAATAAAAGGGTTCTTCTTATAGAAAGAAGGAGACATATTGGTGGAAACTGTTATGATTACAGAGATAAAAATGGAATAATAGTTCATAAATACGGACCCCACCTTTTCCATACAAATCACAAAGATGTTTTTCAGTATCTCTCAAACTTTACTGATTGGGATATATACCACCACAGGGTTTTAGCATTTATTGATGGAAAAAAAGTTCCTATTCCCTTTAATTTTAACTCTATGGATATGTTGTTTCCTGAAGTTCTCTCAAAGAAGATACAGGAGAAACTTCTGAAAAAGTATCCATACGGTTCTAAAATTCCAATCTTAGAACTGAAAAAAGAAAAAGATGAAGACCTTTCATTTTTAGCAAATTTCATTTATGAAAAAGTTTTTAAAAACTATACAGCTAAGCAATGGAATATGAAACCTGAAGATATAGATTCAGAAGTAACAGCGAGGGTTCCTGTTTTTATAGGAAAGGATGACAGGTATTTTAGTGATAGGTACCAGGCTATACCAAAAGAAGGATATACAAAAATATTTGAAAGAATGCTTAATCATAAAAATATCAAGATTATGCTCAATACAGACTACAAGGAAGTGATGAATATTGATATTGAGAATAAAAAAATATACCTTTTTGGTAATGAATTTAAAGGAAGATTTATTTTTACAGGAATGATAGATGAACTTTTAGAATACAGGTTTGGAAAGCTACCTTATAGAAGTCTTGATTTGAGGTTTGAAACTGTAGAAAAAGAGTACTTTCAGGAAGTAGCTACAGTTAATTACCCAAATAATTATGATTTTACAAGGATAACAGAATTTAAACATATACATCCTGTTGAGAGTAAGAAAACAACCATTCTGAAAGAGTATCCAAAAGATTATAAAGAAGGAGATATCCCCTATTATCCTGTTTTCACACAGGAAAATAGAGAAAAATACAAACTTTACAAAGAATTTGCAAAAGAGTTTAAAAATTTAATATTATTAGGTAGGCTTGCCGATTACAGATACTATGATATGGATGATATCGTTAAAAAAGCTTTAGACACGTTTGAGGAAAAGATTTTATGAAGGATACCGTTTGCGCTGTAGTTGTTACATACAATAGGAAAAAGCTTCTTTATGAATGTATTCAGGCATTAAAAAAACAGAATAGACCGATAGACGGGCTTTATATAATAGATAATGCATCAACAGATAAGACGCCTCAATTCCTTAAAGAAAAAGGCATACTGCAAAAACTCCCACCTGAAGATTTAAAAGAGCCATGGGAAACAGAATCAAGAATAAAAAATGAAAAAACAGGGGAAAATATCAGCGTATTCTATGTGAGAATGGACAAAAATACAGGTGGTGCTGGAGGTTTCCACGAAGGGATAAAAAGGGCTTTCTATAGGGGTTATGACTGGATATGGGTGATGGATGACGATGCTGAGCCAACAGAAAACACACTTGATATCCTTCTAAAAACAAAAAACGATGCAGATGTTATATGTCCTTTAATCGTTATGAAAGATGGGAGGATTCAGTTTTACCATCACAAAATAATAAATAAATTCCAGTGTAAAGATAAACCTGCTATTAAATACAGAAATATAGATGATATTCCCGAGAAAGCAGAACTGAAAAAAATAGATGCAAATGCTTTTGTTGGACCTTTAATAAATAGAGAAGTTGTTAACAGAGTTGGTTTTCCAAAAAAGGAACTTTTTATATGGGGAGATGATACAGAGTACACCTACAGAATAACAAAATCAGGTTATAAAGTGGTGCTTAATACACATGCCTTTATTTATCACAAGGATGGTGGTTACTTTTATAAGAAAAAGTTAGACAAAAAGCAGTACTGGAAGGTTTTCCACGAAAGAAAAAATGCCGTTTATATTGCAAAAACCTACTGTTATAAAACGGCTATCATTTACCAGTTTATAAGAAATATACTCTCTTTGCTTGGGACAAAAACAGATTTTGAGTTATTTAAAATAAAATGGCACGCCTTTTTTGAGGGATTAAAACTAAAATAAAGGTTTTATTTTTTCTTTTAAAATCTCAAGACTCTCAAGGTAAAAAAGAACCCTTGCACCTACAAGAATAAATCCAAAGCTTATGTAAAGCCAGGCTAAAAATGCAAAAATTCCACTTAAAGAGCCATAAATGGGATTTGCTTTTGATGCAAAAGCTACATAGTAGTTGAAAGCTGATTTAAGAAAAAACAGTATCAAAGATATTACGGTAGTAACAGAGATAATATCCCTCAGGTTAACAATCTTTAGAGGTGTTAAAAATCTGTAAATAAGAAATATTATTGTAAAGTAGGTTATTATCTGCACAATATTTGTTATGTTTATAACATAATCGATAAGAAAGAATATTCCTATTTTAGATGCGTAGTCAGATATAATTTCCCACAGTTTAGTGTGGAACATCCCTTCAAAGATAAAAGATAAAACAACACCTGATATGTATATAAATATTAAAGCAACTGTAAAAACAGGTACACCAAGTATATAAACAAGTGCTGTTTTTTGTATGCCAACATCTCTTCCTTCAAATACATAGACAATAGCTGTGTGTATAGAAGAAAAAATACCTGTCGCAAAATAAAAAGAAATCAGAAGACCTATTATTCCAAAAACTGTTCTCTGCTTTGATAGAGAAACTAAAAGGTCAACAAATGTCTGTGTAACTGAAGGAAAAAGCCTGTTTAAAACATCTGTTATGATTTCCATTTTAATATCAGCTATAAAGGATATGAGAACAGTCAGAACAAAAAGTAGGGGAAAAAATGACATAAGAATAAAATAGGAGATAGATGCAGAATGGTAACTGTAACCCTTTGTAATATAGTCTAAAGTTGCCCTGTAAAAAGATGATAAAAAATTGTATAAGAACCCCCTATAGGGATTTAGTTTCAAAAGCCTATAAGGGGAAATCTTTCTTAATACTTTTTTACTCAGCTCTTATAGCTTCCTCAAGATTTTTTATTTTTTCTTCAACTTCGGCTAAAACCTTTTCCTTTTCTTCTGCTGTAAGTTCTTCACCTTTTTTAACAAGGTTTTTCAGTTTTGTTACAGCTTCATTTAGAGAAGCCCTTGCTTTTTCTTTTATCTCCATTTCTCTGAGTGTAGCCTGAATATCATTTAGCTTTTGAAGAATTTCTTCTCTTCTCTGTGTAGCTGCATAAGCTGCAGCTGCTCCTGCTCCAATACCAAGAAGTAGAACTATTAACTTTCTCATTTTTACCCTCCTTATCTTATAATCTCTTCTAACTTTCTTATCTTTTCCTCTACCTTATTTAATAATATTTCTTTTTCTTTATCTGTCACCTCTTCTACTTCCTCTGTAAATTTTTTCAATGAATTAACTATCTCTCCTGCATTTTTCCTTATTTTGTTTTTTACCTCTAACTTTTTTATCTGATTTTCAAGGTTGTTTAACCTTTCCATAATCTGTTTTTTATTTCTGTAAAACAGATATGCAGTTATTATTCCAGTAATAAAACCAACAAAGAAGCTGATAAAACCTTTTTTCATCAAACCTCCTCCCACTGCGCAGTTATTTCCTTTTTCTTCTAAATAGGTTTACAAAACCTATAAATGATGTTCCATACTCAAGATTTTCAACAATTCTATGGACTTTTGGAGATATAGCCTCATAATCCACATTTACTTTGTAAAGGAGTTTTACCAAAACCCTTAAAATAGCAAGGAGTACAACACCAATACCGACCATACCAACTGTGATGATTACCATACATAAAGCGATGACACCTAAAAAGAATGTTTGTGCTTCCATTTTGCCCACCTCGGTTTTTATTTTATTTAACAAAAACAGTTTCTATTTCAGGAGCTTTAAGCATAGAGTTACTAACGGTACATCCCCTTTTACCTATAACCATAACCCTTTCTATCTGTTCAGGGGTGAGGTCTGAATCAAATGAAACTTCTATCCTTATATAATCGTATCTATTTTCCTTTTCATGTTTTTTTCCAAAAACGTTAATTTTAAGGTTTTCTATTTTGTATCCTTTATGGTTTACATAGGCTTCAACTGTTAATCCAAAACAGTAACCTATAGAAACAAGCATCAAATCAACAGCCCTCATACCTGTTTCTGTTAAGTCACATTTTTTTCCATTTACCTCTCCTATGAAATGTCCGTTGTCTTCAAGGGTAACAACAGCTAATTTTTCCATTTAAACCTCCTATTTTTTCTGATTTGGAATGTTAATTATAGGTGTCATTTCTTCACCGTAAGGTATAAGTATAACTGTGTTGTTTTCCCCTTCTGCATAGGACTTTATATTTTCTATAAATTTCCACTGTAGGTATTCTTTTGTTAACGAACCAGCTATAATTTTGTTTGCATCAGCTATACCTTTAGCCTCAACTCTTTTTCTTTCTGCTTCAAGTTTCTCCTTCTCAACAACAAACTTCATTTTCTGCATCTCTTCATAGGCTCTTCTTTTCTGTTCTATTGCTTCAACAACCCTCTTAGGTAGTTTGATATCTCTTATAAGTATCTCATCAAGTAGTATATACCTTTTCTCAAGCTCTTTTGCCACTCTCTCCATAAGCCTTTTCTGAATAAGCTCCCTTTCCTGATAAACCTGTGAACTGTCCAGCGTTGCTATAACATCTCTGACAGCTGCCCTTATGACAGGTTTTATTATTTTGTTTTCATAATCTGTTCCGTACTCAACAAATATCTCTGCAGCTTTATCTGGTTTTATTTTGTAGAGAACTGTAAGTTCTGTATTTATTGTTAAACCATCTTTTGATAATGAGTTTATTGAGTTTGTACCCCTCAGGTCATAGGACTGGGTTCTAACCGACATAAGAACAACTTCCTGCATAAATGGAACAATGATATGCAGACCAGGGGAAAGCTCATCCATATCAGCTTTTCCAAGGGTTAACTTCACACCTACAAAACCACTGGGGATAACCTTAAATGGAGAGGCTATAAGAAAAAAGATTATCAAGAACACAAAAAGAACAGGCAAAACACCTTTTAACAGATTCCCTACATTTGATTTTGGAATCTGGGGAAAGTTTTTATCCATTATTCTCCTCAGTTATCATCTAAAAATATGATTTTCTTTGTAGCCATTTTTTTATTAAAAAACAGGTTTATCTTTTCCTCTTTTCCCTTTGAGTTTTTGTATATAACCTCAAAGAAACCGTTGTTGATATATATACTTAAAACCTCTTTAACATCAAATTTTTTTCCAAGTATCCTTTTTGCCTCATCTTTTGATAGCTGATGACAGGAAGCGCAGTCACCGATACATCCCTGAACAGAAGGTTCAACAGGAACAAGAGGAGAAGGCTGCCCATGGGAAGGAAAAGCAGACACAACTGTTTTTAAAATGAAAAATGACAGGAGCATATATGATATATATCTCATCTAAACCTCCAGGTTTTCAGAATCCAGTTTTGTTATAACATTTCCATTTTCATCGACCTTACCGAAAGGTTTTTCGTAGGAAGAATAATAGTAAGGTGTGTAAGCTCTAAATTCTGCGGCACATGTATCAACAACCTTATAAGAGACATTCATTCTTTTTTCTCTGATTTTATCCTCTGTTGTTTTTAAAAGCCTTGCAAGCTCTCTATCTGAGAATCCCCACTGTTTGGCCTTTTCTAATTCCTCATCTGTAATACTTGCCAGTGTTTTTGTTGAAAGTTCCTTTTCAAAATCGATAATCTCTTTTATCTGGGTCAAAAACCATCTATCTATATAGGAGAGGTTATGTACCTCTTCAACAGAAAAACCTCTTCTGAAAGCTTCTGCTATATACCAGATTCTATCTGCATTTGGTGTTGTTATTTTCTGTTTTATAGTTTCCTCATCTTCTTTCTCAAGTCCCATATAAAACCCATATCTTCCCAATTCCAGACTTCTTAACGCTTTATGGATGCTCTCTTTAAATGTCCTTCCTATAGCCATTACTTCTCCAACAGATTTCATCATCGTTGTGAGTGTTGGGTCAGCTTCAGGGAACTTTGCAAAATCAAATCTTGGAATTTTTGTAACGATGTAGTCTATTGTAGGCTCAAAAGAGGCAGGAGTTTCCTTTGTTATATCATTAGGAAGTTCATCAAGTGTGTATCCAACAGCAAGTTTTGCTGCTATCTTTGCTATTGGAAAGCCTGTTGCTTTTGAAGCAAGGGCTGATGAACGGGAAACCCTTGGATTCATCTCTATAACATAAAACTGTCCTGTTTCAGGATTTTGTGAAAACTGAACATTTGAGCCTCCTGTTTCAACACCGATTTCTCTTATCACAGCGATTGTATAATCTCTTAAAATCTGGTACTCCTTATCTGTCAAGGTCATAGCAGGGGCGATAGTTATACTATCTCCTGTATGAATACCCATAGGGTCAAGGTTTTCTATCGAGCATACAATCACACAGTTATCATTTTTATCTCTCATAACTTCCATCTCAAACTCTTTCCATCCAATAACCGATTCCTCAAGGAGAACTTCATGAACAGGAGATGCTTCAAGACCTGCTTTTACTTTAGGATAAAACTCATCTTTATTGTACGCTATTGAACCACCTGTACCACCAAGGGTAAAAGATGGTCTTATAATAACAGGAAAACCTATCCATTCAATTATTTCTTCAGCTTCAGCTAAAGATTTTACAACCGCACTTTTTGGCATCTGGAGACCTATTTTTTCCATAGCCTCTTTAAAAAGCTCTCTATCTTCAGCCTTTTTTATAGCTTCATAGTTTGCCCCTATCATTTTTATTCCATACTTATCCAGAACACCCTTTTCATACAAATCGACGGCAAGGTTTAAAGCTGTCTGTCCTCCAAGTGTAGGTAAAAGGGCATCAGGTCTCTCTTTTTCTATTATTTTTTCTAAAACTGGTGTTGTTAGGGGCTCTATATACGTTTTATCAGCTATCTCAGGGTCTGTCATTATTGTTGCAGGGTTTGAGTTAACAAGAATAACTTCATACCCTTCTTCTTTTAGGGCTTTAACTCCCTGTGTACCAGAATAATCAAATTCTGCTGCCTGACCAATAACAATGGGTCCAGAGCCTATTAGAAGTATTCTGTTTATATCTGTTCTCTTTGGCATTCATATACCTCTTTTCCACAGATTTTAAATATATATTTTAACCTAAGGGAAAATATTTATCTTTTTAAAATTTTAGTCTTGCATTGTCAAATCTTGGTTATATATTAGGGACAAATGCAAAAGGAGGGAAAAAATGGAAGCTATTGCGTGGATGTCTGAAAAGAAGAAAAATGGAAAGGTTCTATGTAAAGCTTGCAGTCAGAGATGTGTTTTAGATAAAGGTGAACTTGGGAAGTGTGGTATTAGAAAGGTTGGTGAAGATGGAAATCTATATCTTACAGTTTATGGTCTTGCAGCTTCTTACAATATAGACCCTGTAGAAAAAAAACCTCTTTACCATTTCTTACCTAACACACCGATTTTTTCAGTTGGAACTGTAGGATGTAATTTTTGCTGTAAATTCTGCCAGAACTGGGAAATTTCCCAGCATCCTCAGACCCACAATGGTGAAGTTTTTGGCGTTCCATTAATGCCTGAAACTATTGTAAATATCTGTAAAACAAACAATATCCCTTCTATAGCTTATACATATAATGAGCCTGTAGTCTTTTTTGAGTATGCCTATGACACAATGAAGCTTGCAAAGGAAAACGGGATAAAAAATGTTTTTGTATCAAGTGGTTACGAAACAAAAGAAGCTCTTGAAACCCTTGCTCCATACCTTGATGCTATGAATATTGATTTAAAAGCTTTTACAGATGATTTTTATAAAAATATATCCTGTGCAAGACTAAAACCTGTTTTGAAAACAATAGAACATGCGAAAGAGCTTGGAATATGGGTTGAGCTAACAACACTCATTATTCCAGGTGAAAATGATAGCGAAGAAGAGCTGAGACAGGCTGCAAAATGGATTGCCTCTTTAGACAAAAATATACCATGGCATTTATCAAGATTTTTCCCAGCTTATAAAATGTTAGACCATCCTCCAACACCAATAGATACTATAAAGAAAGCTTATGAAATAGCGAAAGAGGAAGGATTAAACTACGTTTATGTTGGAAATTTTGATGATGAAGACAGGGAGTCAACTTACTGTCCTAAATGCGGTTACAGAGTTATAGATAGAAGGGGACATATAGGACAGTTTGTTGTTAATCATCTTGATGAAGGAAAATGTCCAAAATGTGGAACTGAAATTCCTGGAGTATGGAAATAATTCAGACATAAATATCAATAATATGTTTTTCTCCTTCTTCTTTTTGTTTTTTCTTTATATTTTTTCTCTCTTTCTTTTTTGTTTTCTGGTACAGATGTTTTTCCTTTTTTTCATCTGTTACCGGTTTTATGCTGGTTACTTCATTGACAGTTATGCTGTCCATGATAAAACTCCGTTTATTTATAAAAATAAAAGCAGGGAATCAGAAATCAACCCTGCTTTTCTGGCATTTCAAGGGTAAGGACAACGATAAGCCATAGAACAGTTATTATTCCCAAAAATAGAAAAACATAATCTATGCTGAATTTCATTAAATAACCAGCAGAAGCACCACCTACGAAAGCTCCAAAAAACTGGGATGTATTAAATACGCCAGAGGCTGTACCTTTTGTCCTTGGATTCGCATATTTACTCATCAGAGATGGCATTATAGGTTCAAGCATCATAAAGCCTGTAAAGTAAACTATAACAGCTATCACAGCTGGAACAAACTCATTTTCAAATTTTACAAATAATCCAAAAGATATTAAGAGAATAATGATAGCTGCTATTTTAACTTCCTTTATAAGACCTTTCTTTTCAGCAATTATTGTGCTTGGAACCATTAATGTTAATCCTACTAAAAACATAACAAGATATACTTTCCATAAGTCTTTAGGATCCATAAAATTTTTCAGAATAAGAGGTGCAGCTGTAAATACTGCTGTAAGTCCCATATGAAGGGTAAACATCCCAAAATCCATTTTTAACAGGTTTTTGTTTTTTAATACTTCACCAAGATATGAGCCTGTAAACTCTGCATCTTCATGGTGGACAATAACTTTAGGTCTTGGAACGCCCCATATTATGTACGGCAGGGATATTAAAGCCAAAATAGCTGTAAATAAAAATACACCTGCAAGACCAAAATGGGATGCTATCCACGGTCCTATAACCATTCCAAAGGCAAAAGCCATACCTATAGAGGCACCTATAGTTGCCATAGCCCTCGTTCTTATCTCTGGTCTCGTAAGGTCTGCAATCAATGCTATGACAACAGATGAAACAGCACCCATGCCCTGGAGTAATCTTCCAGCAATCAGAAGGTATATGTTATGTTCCTGTGAAGCATAGGCGGCAAGAAGACTACCTAATATAAATATGATTGTGGAAGATATAAGAATTGGTATCCTTCCAATTTTGTCACTTAGAAGGCCGTAGGGAATCTGTAAAAATGCCTGTGTTAGACCATAAGCTCCTATTGCAAGACCAACTAAAAAGGATGTTGCTCCGGGAAACTGGGAAGCGTAAATACTCAAAACAGGTAGTACAAGGAAAAGACCTAACATTCTAAGGGAAAATATACCGGCAAGACCAAGTGTAGCTTTCTTTTCTTCAGGACTAAAATCTTTGTCTATCAATAACAGACCTCCGTATTGTGTTTGTTATAGAGTTATTATAAAAATGAAAAAAATGAAAATTAAGTAAAAAAATCATAATGTTTATAAACTAAGATAAATGTTTTATAGTTAAGGCAATCGGTTAGTATTTCTAATACTTTCTACAAAATAAGAAACCAATGCAAACGTTTATACTTATGTTTTAAGGTACAGGGAAGTATTTTACTCGTTTTCTTCCTCTATCTCTTTACACTTTATACACAGTTTTGCTATAGGTCTTGCTTTTAATCTCTGGTATGGTATCTCAGCACCACACATCTCACATATACCGTATGTTCCATGCTCTATTTTTCTGAGGGTTATCTCTATCCTTTTTAGAACTTTCCTATCCCTGTCTAAATTTCTGAGCATAACAAGCCTTCCAGCCTCTGTATCAGCTCTGTCTATTTCATCACCGCCTTCATAAGATAGAGGTTCCCCCATTGATTCTTGAGATTCTTTGATAAGCTGCTCTTTCCATTTTAAAAGAAGTTGCTTTAACTCTTCGATTTGTTCAGGTGTTAAATGTTCCATTTTAATCTCCTATTTTTTTAATCAAAAAGCCCTCTTTTAAATAAATTTAATGAAGTAATTAATAAAATGCTAATAATAAACAACTAAGTATCTAATAAACCGTAAAATCTCATTTCCTCAATAAGTCTGCTTGCTTCTATCTGCCCTGGTGCAAAAGACTTTCCGATAAATGTATAGGATATCAGGGAACCAAAAAAGTATCCGGCTACCCTTGTTATTTTCCCAAGTTCTCCCATTCCTATTGCTACTATCTTTTTATCTCTATTCTTATGTGTTACTGACATGATTTTTCCCACATCTTCAAATCCCTTTACATTAAACGCATACTTTATGATATCTGGACTCAAAGAGTTTGCTCTGTCTATTATTTCCTGTATCTCTTCTTCAGATGGTGTTTTTTCAAAATCATGATAAGAAACAAGGGACAGTTTTCCATGTCCTTTTGACAGGTCTATCACATCTTTATTTATGTTCTCAGAAGTAAGCTCTATATCAAGAATATCTGCAAAATGAACAATTTTGCTAAATATTTCAAATCTTTCTTTATCTGGAATATCGCTGCCACCTTCTTTTTTGGAGCGAACTGTTGCAAGAAGGTAAAATCCTTTTTCCTTTACTTTTTTCCCATGTTCAAGGATATAATCTATTTCAAGGTTTGAAAACTGGTCTATTCGAAGCTCAATTATGTCTATTTTTTCCTTTTTAGCCCTTTCTAAAACCTCATCTATATCTTTGTCATCTACAGGTAAAGCTATTAAAGGACGTTTTTTTTCAAACATTTTTACTCCTTAAACAAGGGTTTTTTTAACTATTTTATAAAGTTCATCGTATATATCTTTTCCCCCTGCAATAACATTGCCATCCAAAATCTTTTTACCTTCAAAGTTTGTAAAAACACCTCCAGCTTCTTCAACAAGTAGATAACCTGCCGCTATATCCCATACAGAAAGTTTCATTTCAAAAAATCCATCAAAAACTCCTTCTGCTGTGAGAGCTAAATCAACAGCAGCTGCTCCTGGTCTTCTAACAGCTGAGAAGGTTATCATAGCTTCTCTAAATGCTTTAAGGTATCTGTCTATATCCTCTACATACCTGAATGGAAATCCAGTGGCAATTATAGCCATATCTTTTGGTCTGTTTGAAACCTTTATTTTTTCCCCATTCATATACGCACCTAAACCTTTTCCAGCCCAGTATAACTTATCAAGCATCGGTATATATATAGAACCTGCTATAATCTCATCTCCTTTTTTTAAAGCAACAGAAACAGCATATATATCAAAACCGTTTATGTAGTTTTTTGTACCATCTAAAGGGTCAACTATCCATATATATTCACTTTCCCTGTTTCCTATAACACCTTCTTCTTCACCTAAGAAAGCATGTTCAGGATAAACGGACAGGATAAAATTCCTTATTCTTTCTTCAGATTTTTTATCAACGTACGTTACAAAATCTTTCCTTGATTTGTACTCTATATCTTCCTTTTTAATTTTTTTAAAATACTCTTTAAGTATTGAGCCACCTAAAACAGCAGCTTCCTTTGCTGTCTGTATATAGCTATCCAATTCCATATTATCTCCCTAAGATTTTTTTGTTATAGCTTCAAGGCAAGGTAATCTTTTTCCTTCTAAAAGTTCAAGGAATGCACCACCACCTGTTGATATATAGCTGATTTTGTCTATTACACCGGCTTTATGAATTGCATAATCTGTATCACCACCTCCAGCTATTGATAAAGCCGGAGAATCTGCTATTGCATGGGCAAGCTCGTATGTTCCCATCTTGAATTTATCTATCTCAAACACTCCCATTGGTCCGTTCCAGACTATAGTCTGGGCATCTTTTAATATTTCTTTTAATAAAATGACAGATGCATGTCCTATATCTAAACCCATCCATCCTTTAGGTATTTCCTGCCACGCTACTTCTATAACAGGTGTCTGCTCTGATATAGCCTGACCACATACAAAATCTACAGGTAAATAAAACTTTACACCGTTCTTTTTTGCCTCTTCTAAAACGTGTAAAGCCTCATCAAACATATCTTCTTCAACTAAAGAGGAGCCTGTATTGTAACCTAAGGCTTTTATAAACGTGAAAGCCATAGCTCCTCCGATAAATATCTTATCAACCTTATCAAGTAGATGTTTTATCACACCTAATTTTGAAGAAACCTTTGCTCCACCTATTATCGCAACAACAGGTCTTTGGGGGTTAATAAGAGCTTTTTCAAAGTATTTAAGTTCTCTTTCTAAAAGAAATCCCATTACAACAGGTTGAACATAATCTTTTATGCCATACATTGAAGCATGTTTCCTATGACACGTTCCAAAAGCATCTAAAACATATATTTCCGCCAGGCTTGCTAAGGCTTTTGCAAATTCAGGGTCATTTTTTTCTTCTCCAGGATGAAACCTCAAATTTTCTAACAGAACAATATCCCCTTCTTTCATAGAAAAAACAGTTTCTTTGGCTTCAGAACCTATACAATCTGGAACAAACCTAACCTCTTTTTCTAAAAGTCTCTCAAGCCTTTTTGCTACAGGAAATAATGAATATTTTGGATTTCTTTCACCTTTTGGTCTTCCGAGGTGGGATGCAAGGATAATTTTTGCATTTCTATCTAAAAGGTAGTTTATAGTTGGTATAGTTTCCCTTATTCTAACATCATCAACTATATTTCCGTGTTCATCAAGGGGAACGTTGTAATCAACTCTCACAAACACCCTTTTTCCTGAAACATCAACATCTTCAAGAGTCATATATCCTTTAAACATGGCCTCTCCTTAACTGTTTTTGTACAAACAAAAAAATATAATACAACAAAAAATTATGTTTTAAATCTGTTTTCTTTAAGAAGAAATAGCGTAGCAAATAAGGAGATTAATCCTCCTGTAAAAGAAATGGCAAATGGAATATCCTCTCCAAAATTATCCCAGAGAATCCCCGCTAAAACAGTGGAAATAAAAGAAGAAAAACCAATCAAAGTATGAAATACCCCATAAGCTGTTCCTTTTATATTTATATCTGTTATATCTGATATAAAAGCCCTCGATACAACCTCATATCCAGATATAAATATTCCATACATAATAAAACCTATCCATCCCATCAAAGGGCTATTAAAAAGAAAAAAAAGAGACACTACAGAAAACATAAGATAAACAAAAAGAAGGCTTTTCACCTTTCCAACCCTATCACTTAAGACACCAAATGGTAAACTGAAAAATGCGTATGAGATGTTAAACATAAGATAGACAATTGGGATGTGAAGCATAGATATACCGGAAGCATTACCTTTTAAGATAAAAAATGCATAATTCATACTAAAAACTGTAAAAAATGCATGAATAGATAGAAAAACATAAAAATTTTTCGGTAAAAGTTTAAAATCTAATTTTGTGAAATTTTCAACTTTTTTCACAGGTGGCTCTTTTACAAAAACAACAAGGATAAAGATGGCCAAAACAGCTGGTATAAAAGAGATGAGAAATATTTTTCTAAATGTTTCTTCTAACTCTCCAAATAAATAAAGTAAAAGGAAGGCTGATAAAGAACCTATCACAGCACCTATAGTATCTAAAGCTCTATGTAATCCAAAAGACTTCCCACTTATTTCAGATGAAGAATAGGCGGAAATTATCGCATCCCTTGGAGCTGTTCTTATTCCTTTACCTATCCTTTCAAGACCCCTTAAAAAAAGTACCTGTATCCAGCTATTTGCAAAATAAAATAAAGGCTTTGTAAAAGCAGAAAAAGAGTATCCGATTACCACTAAAATTTTCCTTTTACCTAACCTATCTGACAGCACACCTGAAAACACTTTAAAAACACCTGCTATAAATATAGCAACTCCTTCTATCAGACCTATCTCTGTTTTTGTAGCATGTAAAAATCTATCAAGGAAAATCGGCAAAACAGGAAATATCATCTCACTTGAAATATCTGTAAGAAGACTTACGATACCTAAAATAAAAACGTATCTGCTTATTTTCATATCAGAACAGTTTTCCTATTTTTTTAAAACCAAATGTATATAAAGCTATACTTAAAATAAATAGAGCAAGAAAGTATGGAAGAAGTTCTTTTGAAGAAATTCCTCTAAAAAATATACTTAAACTTCCTTCTATAAAATATCTGAGAGGAGAAAGATAAGAAAGATACTGAATAACAGGATGCATTGAATAAATTGGTGTCCAGGCACCACTTAAAAATATAATAGGCATCATGATAATAACAGAGAGCTGTGCAACCTGAAGCATGTCTTTTGCAACAGAAGCAATAAAAAGACCAATTCCACTAACAGAAAATAGATAAACAACTGTCAGAAGAATAAAAGCCCAGAAGCTACCATTAATCGGAACATCAAAAATATTAAACAAAACAAGTCCAACACAGATAATAGTTCCAACAAGGGCTATAAGTATTTGAGATAAACTTTTTGCAAGGATAATAAGTTTTGAATCAACAGGCATTAGAAGCATAATATCCCACGTTCCCTGTTCTTTCTCTCTGACAAAAACCACAGCAGAAAGGATAACACCTATAAGGGTTAAAACTGAAAGAAATTCTGAAAAAGATATAAACTTCGTTGTATCAGCATTTTGATTGAAAAGTTTATGAGTTTTTAGTTCAACAGGAAATTGTATATCAGAAAATCTCAGAACAATATTTTGAAGATAAGAAAGAGTTACGAAAGCCTGAGCTGCTGCTGTTGAATCAAGTAAAACATTTATCTGGGCTTTTCCTGTTTTATACAGGTTCTTCTCAAAATCTTTATCAAAAACAAGTCCAACAATGATTTCCTTATTAAAAATAGCTCTGCTTAGCTCCTCTTGAGAGTTAAACCATTTCGGCTCTTTAAATTCTGGTTTGTGAAGATGGTTGAGTATTTTTTGAGAAATAACCCCACCAGAATAATCTACATATCCTACAGAAACATTTCTCGGTTTAACCTCAAAGCCTTTTCCTGCAATATAAACATCAAGGGTAAACGAATACAAAACAACAATAACAAGCCCCCAGTTTCTAAGAAAGGTTATTATCTCTTTAATAAAAATACTAAAAAAGGCTTTAATCTCATTTTTGTTCATAATATGTATATGATAACAACAAAGAAAAAATTTTTTATATAAGAACCTCCCTGTTACTTTAAATAACAGAGAGGTAAAACCAAAGGAGGTTAGCTATGAAGGCTAAATAGATTTTTCGTAAGCGTAAAGGGTGTATCCATCGAATATTATTTTTATTGCATCATCTATATATTCTTCGGGACATTCAAAGGAAAGTATTATATCTGTTTTCTCCTGATTCTCTTTTCTTCTTCTCAAAATTTCTGAATATATACCTTTAAACTCTTTCCAGTTTACATGTTCACATTTTTCAACTTCTCTTTTTAAATCATCATCGATATAAACTCTGTCAGAATACAGAAAATTAATAACGTTTTTCAATTTTTTGCTTTCTTCACACTCCAGTATCTTTTTGTCAAAAAAATCAATTCTAATTTCTGGTTTGTGTATTATTTTTTCTCTTTTCATTACTCTCCCCCTGTTTTTTTCAAACATTATGAAAGTTTCATGCCATTTTTCGAACTCACCAAAAATAGCTATTCAAAGCATTTTTAGAACAAAATTTGGCAGTTTATGTTTTAAAAAACGTCATTTCTGACAGTAACGGTTGAAAAATCTTTCAAAATTTATATAATGTGCTTTAGGAAATTTGATATTGTTATTATCAAATAGGAGGTAAAAAAATGATAGAAGTAAAAGTCAGAAATATTGGGATAGATTCTTTAACAGGAACTCCTATTCTGATGCTTGCAGATATAAACAATGAAGATGATATATATCCAATATGGATTGGTGTATCTGAAGCTGAAGGGATTATACTAAAGCAGAGCGGCGTTGAAACTCCAAGACCTTTAACCTACGACCTTATGAAGAATATAATTGAGGAACTTGGAGGTGTGGTAAAAAGGGTAGCTATAGTAGATAAAAAGGATAATGCGTATATAGCAGAAATAGTAATTGAAAAAGATGGAGAGGAAGTTGTTATTGATTCAAGACCAAGCGATGCCATAAATATAGCTCTAAGATTCAACGCTCCTATTTTCCTTGATGAAAATATTGTTAAAAAAGTTAATCTTCAAGAAATAAAAGAAGAGTTAAAGAAATCTGAAGAAAAACAGAAAAAGGAACCTGAAACAGTAGAAGAACTTGATAAGGAAGTGGGTGAGGTGGAAATAGAAAAAGAGCCAGAAGTTGATGAAGAGTTGGAACAGTTCAGGAAAATGCTTGAGCATATAAAACCTGAGGATTTTGCATTAAAACCAGAAGAAAAGAAAAACGGGGAGGAGTAAAACTCCCCTTTTTGTGGTAAAGTTTATTATATAAAAACAAAATTTTTGAGGTTTTGTTTGATTAAGTATTCTCCAAAGGGATACAGAATTTTTTTCAAAATCAGACCATTTTTTGTAAAACTTTTAAGGATCAAAGTTTCAGGAATAGAAAATATACCCCTTGAAGGGGGATGTATCCTCGCTGCAAATCATAGAAGTAATCTTGACCCATTTGTTCTCAACAGTATATCCCCAAGACCTATATTTTTTATGGCAAAAGAGGAGCTTTTTAAAGTCCCTTTACTTGGCTGGATTATAAAAAAAGCCGGTGCAATCCCTGTCAAAAGGAATAGAAGGGACATAAAGGCTCTAAAGATAGCATCAGAAGCTCTAAAAAAGGGTTTTTGTGTTGGTATTTTTCCTGAAGGACATAGAGCAAAACCCAAGGAGTTCAGAAAACCCCAGAGTGGTATCGGTCTTCTTGTATCAAAAAATAAAGTCCCTGTAATTCCTATAAGAATAGAAGGAACAGATGATGTTTTTCCTGTAGGTTCAAAATTCCCAAAATTATTTAAATATGATATTGAAGTAAAAATAGGAAAACCTATTTTTATTGACAATCCACAGGGAAATTACCAGGAAATAGCAAATACAATTATGGAACATATAAAATCCCTTTAGGAGGAAAAAATGGCTAATATAAAAGTTGCAGAATCAGCAGGTTTTTGCTTTGGTGTTAAGATAGCTGTTGATGCTGCTATAGATGCAGGTAAAAATTTAGGTGGTGCTTATACAGATGGACCTATTATACATAATAAACAGGTTGTCCAATTTTTAGAAACATTAAATGTAAAACAACTCCAGGAAAATCAGAGTTTAAAAAAAGGAGATACTGTACTGATTCGCTCACATGGAGTGCCACCGAGTGAAGAGAGAAGACTTCAAGAAGCAGGCGTAAATGTTATAGATGCAACATGTCCTTTTGTTAAAAAGGTTCATGAGAAAGTAAGGCAGTTGGTTGAAGAAGGATATTTTGTGGTGATAATTGGAGAAGAAGGACATCCTGAAGTTATAGGCATCCTTGGTCATTTAGAGGAAGCAGGAGGAAAAGGTATAGTAGCTTCAAATATGGATGAACTTATAAGGAAATTGCCAAAAAGAAATAAAATCGGTGTTGTTGCACAAACAACACAGAGCGAGGATTTCTTCAGAGAAGCAGTAGGGTATATAGCTGAAAATGCAGAAGAAGTAAAAATATTCAACACTATCTGTGATGCCACATCTGTTAGACAGGAAGAGGTAAAAAAGTTAGCCCCGACAGTTGATATTATGATTATCATAGGTGGTAAACATAGCGGAAATACAAACAGATTAGCCCAGATATCAAGAGCCTTAAATCCCAATACATACCATATTGAGAGAGCAGAAGAGCTAAAACCTGAATGGTTTGAAGGGAAAGAAAACATAGGTGTTTCTGCAGGTGCATCAACTCCAGACTGGATTATAAAAGAGGTTGTTGAAAGGATAAAGCAGCTAACAGAAAAATAAAAAAAACCGAAAATCAATCTTAGGTTTTCCTTTTCGGGAGAGTGAATTTTGGATGAAAGGGTAAATATATTAGTAAAAGCTTGGAGAAAAACAGTAGAAGAAGGGGTAAATCCCAAACATCTTTTATTTGTTTTACTATCTTTTTTACTGATTTTTTTAGCTGTTTATATTGTAGTAAAGATAAAAGAGATACTTAGAGAAAGATACAAAAGAAAACTCTTTATAGACAACGCTAAAGGTCTTGGTTTAACAGAAAGGGAAGCAGAAATTTTATGGGAATATGCAAACGAGCTTGAAAGAGATCCATTTTTAGTTCTTGAATACAAGGCCCCTTTTGAAAAAGTTATTCAAAAATATGTAGAAGAAAATCCAGATTTTGATGAATCTCTTATAAGAAGTATCAGAAAAAAACTCCATTTTGATGAACTTCCTGAAATGATGCCCCTTATATCAACAAAGGATATAGACCTTTACCAGACAGGTAATCTTATAACACAGGACGGGAAAATATATCCAGTTGCCCTTTATGATAAAGATGAAAAGTACACTTACTGGTATGTCATAGACAGAAAACCACCTTTTGGATTTGAAAAAGGCTCTAAAATCAGAATAAGGTTTTTGCGGGTTGAAGACGGTATGTACACATTTGAAGGAACCATTGAAGATATTTTTAAAGAAGACAGTAAGTATATTGTGAAAATCCCCCACACATTTAATCTTGAAAGAACACAGAGAAGAAAAGAAGTAAGAATAAAAGTGAATAAACCTGTTGAAGTTGTTTATAAAACAAAAGATGGAAAAGAACATTTTATATTTACAAGAATAGCTGATCTTAGCGCTGAAGGTTTAAAATTCTGCCTGAGAAAAGTAGATGCAAAAGAAGAAAACCTTAGAATAGGTACAGACCTTAAACTCAGTTTTGAACTCGAAGGTGAAAAACTAACAGTTGAAGGAATGCTAAAAAATATAGTGGAAGAAGGCGATAATGAATGCTACGGTGTTCATTTTCAGAAAATAGATAAAAAGGCAAAAGAGACAATACTTAAGTTTGTTCAGCAGGAACAACATAAGATGTTGAAAAAAATACATAAAGATAAAATAAGGTAAGGTGAGAGATGGAGTTATCTACTGTTATTGGTCTTGCCGCTGCGGTTCTTCTTATTATTGTTGCCATAGCCATTGGTGGAAGTCCAATGGCTTTTGTAAATATTCCATCCCTTCTTATTACAGTAGGTGGAGGTCTCGCAGCAACTTTAACATCTTTCCCTATGAAAGATTTCTTTTCTGGAGTTAAAGCAATTGGGAAAGCATTCTCTCCTGGTCTTCCTGACCCAGTTGAACTTGTTGATTACCTTGTCAGTGTAGCAAATAAAGCAAGGAGAGATGGTATTCTTGCCCTTGAATCAGATATTGACGAGTACTATTCAAGAGATCCATTTTTTGGAAACATAATGAGGATGCTTATAGATGGACAGGATCTGGAAGAGATAAAAAGTAACGCAGACACCGCTCTCATGAAGATTGACCAGGATTTATCTACAGAGGTATCTGTGTGGGAAGCTTTAGGTGAGTTATTCCCGGCATTCGGTATGATTGGTACACTTATAGGTCTTATACAGATGCTTCAAAATCTTAATGACCCTTCAGCCCTTGGTCCTGGTATGGCTGTTGCAATGATTACAACACTGTACGGTGCTATTCTCGCAAACGTACTGTGTGTTCCTGTTGCTAAAAAACTGAAACTCTTTAAAGACCTTAACTTACTTTTTAAAGAAAGTTATATTCTCACTGTAGAAGCGATAAACAACGGAACAAACCCAAACGTTTTAAGGGGCAAGCTCCTCTCCCTATTTGGCATTGAAGGTGGAGAAGAATAAAAATGGCCAGAAAAAAAAAGGAGGAATGTAAAGGGATACCCGGGTGGCTGATAAGCTTTGGTGACCTTATGTCTCTCCTCCTTACTTTTTTTATTCTTCTTTTTTCTATGGGAACAATATCTCTTGAAAAGTTCCACATGGTTATAAAAGGGATAACAGAATCATTAGGTGGAAGGAAAGTTTTTTTGGAAGAAAAAGTTTTGAAAAATACAAATGTTGAGCTTGAACTTCCCAAAATGTACCCAAAAGTAAAAAAAAGGCAGAGACTTGAAAAAAAACTTCATGATCTTGAAAAAAAATTGAAAGAAAAAGGTATAGATAGTGACATAGAAGGACATGGTTCGATGCTCAGATTTAGAGTTAATGTATCAAAGATGTTTCCGCCGGGTTCTGAGATTCCAACTCCTGAAGCACAGAAATACCTTAGAATGATATGCGAAAAACTAAAAGATACAGGTTATCCCCTTACAATAGAGGGACATACTGACAACACGCCTGTTAAAGGTAAATTTAAAAACAATTTAGAACTATCTGCTGCAAGAGCTCTTTATATACTTAAACTCTTTGTAAGCTGTGGATATGATGAATCCCTGATTTCTGCTAAAGGATATGGGGAGTACAGACCCCTTGTCCCAAATACAACACCTCAAAACAGGGAAAAGAACAGAAGAGTTGAGTTTGTTATAAAAATAACAGGATAAAAAAATGGCAAGAGAAAAAAAAGAAGAATGTCCAAGTGTACCGGCATGGATAATAAGTTTTAGTGATTTAATGTCTCTGCTTTTAACATTTTTTATCCTTCTATATTCGATGAGTGTTCTTGATATCAAAAAGTTGATGAAATTTTTGTGGTACTTCCAGGGAGAGGAAAAGTTTAAGGCAATAAGAACGGTTCAGGTTATTCCTCCTATTTCTCTGATGAGGCAGGATATGGCAAAGTTACTCAGGGAAAGAATAGAAAGAATACTTCCTGTTCATGCGTTTCAGATAGCTGTTATTGAAGATTATGTACTTGTTAGACTTTTTAATGATGTAACTTTTGAAGAAAATTCAGACAGACTAACTGAAAAAGCAAAAAGTGCACTAAAAAGTGTAGCTACTGTTTTAAATTCTTTAAATAAAACATACTCTGAAGTTCTAATAGAAGGACACACAAATAAAAATGAGAAAAATCCATGGGAACTATCAATGAAAAGGGCTTTAAAGGTTGCTGAATATTTAACTTCCCTTGGTATAGACCCTTCAAGACTATCTGTTGTAGCTTATGGTAATAAAAAACCCCTTTATACCTGGAATCATCCCTTACTTATTAGAAGAAATAGTAGAGTTGAGATTCATATAAAACTAAGACAGATAAGAAAAGATGTATTAAAAGAAAAAAAGTGATGTTTTACTTTTAAGATTCTGAATCTTTTTTATTTTCTATCTCTTTTAGTGTTTCTTCAAAATCCTTTAAATCTTTGAATTCATTGTAAACAGATTTGAACCTGATATAAGAGATTACATCTATCTTTTTTAATCTTTCCTGAACCAAATCTCCTATTTCAACAGACTCAACAACGAGTTTTCCCTCTTCAAGAAGATATTTTTCTATCCAGTCTGCTATTTCTTCCATCTGTTTTTCAGAAACTGGTCTGTTTTTTGATGCGAGTTTTATTCCTCTGATTATCTTCTCTTTGTAAAAAGGCTCTGTTGTTCCATTTTTCTTTTTAACTATGATTTTTTCTTCCTCAAATCTCTCATAGGTTGTAAATCTATATCCACAGTCAATACATTCCCTTCTTCTTCTTATAACAGTTCCATCTTTGGACTGTCTGGAATCTACTACCTTATCCCTAAGGGAACCGCACTGGGGACATTTCAACTTTATAACTCCTCTTTATAAGAAAGTCCATAATAAACAAAATGTCCCTGAATTTTATTTTCTTTATTCAGATAGAATTTTGATACTACATCTATTTTTGCTTCAGGGTTCGTGTATATATAGTACTCAAGTAAAGCATCATTTCCCCTTATCCAGAGACCAAGGGGTTTAACTTTCATTTCCGGGAATACTTTAAGTATTACAGAGTAATACTTTTGAATATTTTCTTTTCCCTCTAATGTAAAACTTTCAGGATACACTTCTTTTATTTTTGGGTCATAAAGTTCAGCAGTTTCTGCATATGTTTCCATTATTTTTTCAAGGTTATGTTCATTCCACCCTTCAATCCATTTGTCTATAGTTTCCTGAACAGGTGACTTTCCTGCTGGAAGTTGTTGAGGTTGTTTTTCTTCCATAAAAACCTCCTTATAAAGATTTAAAAGCTTCTTCAGCTTTATTTAATGTTTCGTCTATATCACTATCACTATGGGCTGTACTTAAGAAAGATGCTTCAAATTGAGAAGGTGCAATATATACTCCTTTTTCAAGCATTAATCTAAAGAATTTTGAAAATGTTTCAAGGTTTGACGATTTTGCTGTTTCAAAATCTTTAACCTGTTTATCTGTGAAAAAGACAGTAATCATAGAACCAATCCTATTTACAGTTGCTTTTATTCCGTATTTTTCAATAAGAAATTTGAATCCTTCCTCAAGTTTTTTTCCTTTTTTATCAAGTTCAGGATAGGGATTTTTCTCTTTCAGTATCTGAAGCTGCCTTAAACCCCCTGCCATTGCCAGTGGATTTCCTGAAAGGGTTCCTGCCTGATAAACAGGTCCTACAGGAGCAACATGTTCCATTATTTTTCTTTTTCCTCCATAAGCTCCAACTGGGAGACCTCCACCGATAACTTTACCTAAAGTTGTCAGGTCTGGTTCTATACCGTACAGTTCCTGAGCACCGCCAAGGGCAAGTCTGAATCCTGTCATAACTTCATCCCAAATAAGAAGAGCACCGTACTCTTTTGTTATCTCTCTGAGTCTTTGATGGTACTCTTTAGATGGGGCTACCACACCCATATTTCCAGCTACAGGCTCAATAATAACACAGGCTATATCATCTCCATGTTTTTTGAATGCTTCTTCTACAGCCTCTATATTGTTGTATGGAAGGACTATTGTAAGCTGGGCAAGTTCTTCCGGTATTCCTGGTGTTCCGGGAATTCCAAGGGTAGCAACTCCTGAACCTGCTGAAACCAAAAGGCTGTCTCCATGTCCATGATAACAGCCATCAAACTTTATAATCTTTTTTCTTCCTGTATAGCCCCTCGCAAGCCTGATAGCAGACATTGTTGCTTCAGTTCCAGAGTTTACAAACCTCACCATTTCAATAGAAGGAACAGCGTCTATAACAGCTTTTGCCATTTCTATCTCAAGCTCTGTAGGGGCACCAAAGCTTGTCCCGTAGTTTGACACCTCTTTTATTGCATTTATAATCTGGTCATTTGCATGTCCTAATATAAGAGGACCCCAGGACAGAACATAATCTATATACTCGTTATCATCAACATCCCATACCCTACTTCCTTTACCTTTTTTTATAAAAACAGGTTCCATCCCAACAGATTTAAAAGCTCTAACTGGAGAGTTTACACCACCAACAAGATATTTTTGAGCTTCTTCAAACAGTTTTTTTGATTTTTCTATATTCATTTAACTCTCCTTATATATTTTTGTAGAAAATTATATCATTATTGGATTATTAAGCTGAGTCTGGAATAAGAAAAAGGGAAAAGGGACATCTGTCCCTTAATCGAGGATTTTTTCTTTAGCTTTTTTTGATAAGAATAGTTCTGATTTTTCTATATAATCACCCTGTGCGTACGTGATGCCTAAATCCTGTATCACTTCCAGATCATCTGGTCTTTCAACATTTTTTGCTATAAGTTTTATATCCAGCTCATCTGTTATTGATTTTATGCTTTTTATAAATTTCCTTTTCCAGGAATTTTCTTTTAGGTTTTCTGTTAAAAATTTTGAAAGTTTGATGTAAGAAACGATATCTTCTTCTCCTAAATCCATTATATCTTTTAAGGAGCTTGCTCCTGAGCCAAAATTATCTATAGCAAAATGTAAACCAAAACTTCTTTTTATATCTCTTATATCTTTTATATTCCTCAGTATATCTTCTTCTGAGATTTCAAAAACGGTTCTATCTTTTATTGAA
>CAYTOE010000008.1:0-24858 GCA_964439255.1 uncultured Aquificales bacterium | reverse complement strand
TAATTAAATATAAATAGCTGTTAATAATCAAGGATGTTATAATATAAAAGTTTGTTATATTTCAAATTTTGAGGTAATCAGCCATGGAAAATAGCCAGTCTGAATTTCAAAAACTCCTTGAAGAAGAAACATCTACATTAACCTATTATTCAAAAGGTGAAAAAGTAAAAGGAACAATAGTCAGAATTCAGGATGACGTTGCTTTTGTAGATATAGGACAGAAAACAGAGGTTGTTATTAACAGAAATGAGATTGGAGACCTTAAAGAAGGTGAAGAGATAGAAGCTGTGTATTTAGGAAAAAGAAATAAAGAAGGGTACCAGCTTATATCAAGAAAACCCCTAATCTATACAGAAACCCTTGAAAAAATAGAAGACGCATTCAAAAACGGAAAGAGATTAAAAGCAAAATTAGAAAGGAAAGCCCAAAAGGGATTTATTGTATCAATAGACGGAGTAAAAGGGTATCTTCCATTTTCTGAGTCTGGTTTAAAAAAAGGTGAAGAGTTCCCACCTGCAGAATTTGAGGTGTACATACTGAAATTTGAGAAAGAAAAAAAACAGCCAAATATAGTGGTTTCAAGGAAAAAAGTTGTTGAAGAGGAGTTGGAAAAACAGAGGGAAGAGATATTCTCTTTACTTAAAGAAGGTCAGGAAGTTGAAGGAAAAGTTGTCAAAATAATGGATAATGGTGTTGTTTTATCTTTAGATGACGTTGTTTTCGGATTTCTTCCAAAATCCCTTTACTCATGGGACAAAAATAAAAGTATAAAAGAACTTTCAGTTGGTGAAAAAATAAAAGTAATGGTAAAAAGCATAGACAGAGAAAACAAAAAAGTACTTTTCTCAAAAAGAGACCTTGAACCTAATCCATGGAAAGAGTTTGAAAAAGATGTTGGAGATATTGTTGAGGGTGTTGTAAAGGAAATAAACGAATACGGTCTCATTGTAAAAGTTGGAGATATAGAAGGATTTATACATAGGAGCGAAACTTCACACCTTCATCCAAACAGGTATAAAGAGCTATTCAAAAAAGGACAGAAAGTTAAAGCAAAAATTATAGAGTTAGATAGAGATGACAGAAGACTAAAACTTAGCATAAAAGCGGCACAACCACATCCGATAGACAGATTTTTAGAAGAAAATCCGGAAGGTTCTGTTGTAAAAGGAGAGATAAAAGAAATAAAAAATAAAGTTGCCATTATAGACCTTGGAAATGAAATTGAAGGTATCCTTCATCTTGTTGATGCTACATGGAATCCAAAAATAAGGAACATAGGACAGGTTTTAAAAGGCTCTAAAGTAAGGGATTTTAAGGTGTTAGGTAGAGAAGGCAACAGAATAAAGCTTGGTCTAAAACAGTTCACAGAAAATCCATGGGAGAAATTCCTTAAAGAGCATAAAGTAGGAGATAAGGTAAAAGGTAAAGTAAAAAAATTAATAGACAGGGGTGCTTTCATTGACCTTGGAGATGATGTGGAAGGATTTATACCTTTGAATGAGATATCAAAAGAAAAAATAGAGATACCAAGTGATAAGCTCTCCCTTGGTCAAGAAATTACAGCAAAAATTATCAAGATAAAAGGTCATGATATAACTATGAGTATCAAAGCCATTGAAAGAGAAAAAGAAAGAGAAGAACTGAAAAAGGTTATGGAAAAAGTTAAACCAAAAGGGAATGGTCTTGCGACTCTCGGTGAGCTTATAAAAGAAAAGCTAAAACAAAGAGGTCAGGCTTGATATTAGATGTAGTTCTATTTGTATTAGGCCTTCTTTTTATCCTTGCCTCTGGTGAACTTTTTACAAACGGAATAGAGGCTGTTGGGCACAGGTTAAATTTTTCACAGAACTTTACAGGAAGTGTTCTTGCTGCCGTTGGAACAGCTCTTCCTGAAACAGTTATACCTATAATAGCTGTTATTTTCTTTTCTGAAAATGCTGGTCATGAGATAGGTGTAGGTGCTATCCTTGGGGCACCTTTTATGTTATCAACACTTGCATTTCCCCTTATAGGGCTGACTGTACTTACAGGGTACTACATACTAAAAAACAGGGATTTGTCCTTAAAAATAGAAACAGTTGGATTTAGAAGGGATATAATATTTTTCCTTTTTGCTTACTCAATCGCTCTTTTTATTGTACCGTTTGAAAATAACCTGCTGAGAACCTTTACAGGAGTGTTTTTACTTGTTTTATACGGCTTATACGTGTATCTGACATTAAAAAGTGAAAGTGCAGATATGGAAGAAACAGAGCATTTATACTTTTCCCCAAAAAATCCCCATCCACCTATATGGATTGTATGGTTTCAGGTAATATTTTCTCTTGTTCTCATGATTGGTGGTGCCCACATGTTTGTACATGGAATAGAAAAAATAAGTATATCTTTAGGTTTTCCACCTCTCCTATTTTCACTGTTAGTTGCCCCTATAGCAACAGAGCTTCCAGAAAAAATAAACAGCGTTTTATGGACGTTAAGAAAAAAAGATAACCTTGCTATAGGCAATGTTTCAGGAGCAATGGTTTTTCAAAGCACAATACCTGTGAGTTTTGGTATAGTTTTTACCCAGTGGCATATTGAAGGGTTAGCCTTCATATCTGGAATTTTTGCTATCTTAGCTGCATTTTTTGCATTAATTCTTTCTTTTGTAAGTAGAAAGCTTATACCCTTTGGCTTAACAGCTGGAATTTTATTTTATATTGTATATATATATCTGGTTATAACAAACAACCAATTTTGAGAGGTTAAAATGGCTGAAAAAGGAATAACTGATATAGAAACAGAACTTCAGCAACTAACAGGAAAAATAGAGTTTTTAAGGGATGAAATAAAAAAAGGAAAAAAAGAGCTTTTAAAAGAGCTTGTTGAACTGAGAAGGAAGTTTAAAGAACTCGCAAGAAAAAAACAGGCTGAAATGTCAGCATGGGAAAAGGTACAGTTAGCAAGACATCCAAAAAGACCCCACACTTTAGATTATATTCAAAATATATTTACAGATTTTATTGAACTACATGGAGACAGAAGATTCGGTGATGATAAAGCGATAGTTGCAGGCTTTGCCTTCTTTGAAGGAATACCTGTAGCTGTTATAGGTCATGAAAAAGGAAAAGACACAAAAGAAAAAATAGAAAGAAACTTTGGTATGCCTCACCCTGAAGGGTATAGAAAGGCTATAAGGGTGATGAAGTTAGCAGAAAAGTTTAAAAGACCAATATTCACTTTTATTGACACACCAGGTGCATATCCTGGAATTGGTGCAGAAGAAAGGGGACAATCACAGGCTATAGCAGAAAGTATTATGGTAATGGGTAGTCTTAAAGTTCCTGTTGTAGCTACAGTTATAGGAGAAGGTGGAAGTGGTGGTGCTTTAGCTCTTGGTGTTGCAGATAGGGTTCTTATGCTTGAAAATGCCATTTATTCAGTAATCTCACCTGAGGGTTGTGCAGCTATACTTTTTAAATCACAGGAAAAAGCACCAGAAGCTGCAGAAAGTTTAAAAATCACTGCCAAAGACCTTAAAGAGCTTGGGATAATAGACTGTATAGTTTCTGAACCTTTAGGTGGTGCCCATCTACAACCTAAGAAAATGTACAGACTGTTAAAAAGGGCTTTAAGAAAAACATTAAAAGAGATTATAGACTTACCAGAAGACCAGCTTATACAGAAAAGACAGGCTAAGTTTTACTCTATGGGAAGATTTACAGAAACTTAAGTTAGAGTATATCTGTGAAGCCACTTTTTTGCTTCCAAAAGGAAGAAGAAAACAAGCCCGGATAACAGGATAATAAACCAGTCTTTAAAGGAAAGCATCTCTGCATGGAACACAGATGGAAATATATAAAGGGCTATAATCTGAAGAACAAAACCTACTCCTATACCTAAAAACATATATCTATTAAAAGATATATTTTCTTTAAAACCTTTAAAAAAAGGTCTGTTTACTGTAGCCTGAATACCGTTAAACCACTGGTTAACAACAAGAGATGTAAAAGCTACAGCTGTTGCATGTTTTACATTAAAAATATTTAGATAATAAATAAACAGGCTTAACGTAATTACAGCCATTGAAACTCCACTAAAAAGTATATCCACAATCTGCTTCTTATCAAAAAGCATTCTCTCTATACGCTCCGGTTTATTCTCCATAAGATTTTTTTCTTTCTTATTAAAGGCGAATGTTTTATCCTGAACACCTTCTGTAACAAGGTTTATCCATAGAATCTGAATAGGATGTAAAGGTAGAGGAAGATTCAATAAAAATGATGATGTTATTAAACCTAACTCTCCTAAACTACAGGATACAAGGTAGTATATAGCTTTCTTCAGATTTACAGCTATATTTCTGCCATACTCAATTGCATCCACAATAACCTTCAGGTTATTATCAGTAATAATCATCTTTGCCACTTCCTTTGCAGCATTACTTCCTGAACCCATAGCTATTCCCAAATCAGCAACCCTCAGAGCTGGCACATCATTTACACCGTCCCCTGTAACAGAAACAATTTCACCGTGGGATTGGAGAACTTTTACAATTCTATACTTATCCTCAGGTGTTGCCCTTGCAACAACTGAAACCCTTTGAAGGACTCTGTAAAGTTCTTCATCTGTGTAAAGGTTTAAATCCTTACCTTTCATAACAATATCTTTTTCTTTATAAATACCAACAGCTTTTCCAATAGAAATGGCTGTTTTAACATTATCTCCAGTTACCATAACAACTTTTATTCCAGCTTTCCTCGACATTTCTACAGCTTCTAAAACACCTTCCTTCGGTGGGTCAAAAAAACCAATCAAACCTGCCATATTTATCTTTATCTCAGTTATAGAATCTGGAATTTTATCAATTTCAGCATAACCTACAGCTATGACCTTTAAACCGTTTTCAGCCATTTTATCGTGTACCGATTGTAATTTTTCAACATCTTCAGCTGCGATGGTCTTCAACGTCTCAAATGCGCCTTTAACAAAAATAAATTTTTTACCGTATATCTCATTAACAGTTGCCATAATCCTGAGATTAGTATCAAACGGATATTCCCACAGCTTTTTATACTCTTTCCTGACCTTTTTCCAGTCAAAACCTAAATCATCCAGCCATTTTAAGATAGCAACCTCAAGGGGATCTCCCTTTTCATCTGTTGCTTCATTACACAGAGCTGAGGCTAAAAGGAGTTTTACTTTCTCAACAAAGTAAACATCTTCAACCTTCAGTTTTCCTTCTGTTATAGTTCCTGTTTTATCTGCAATTATGTATGTTGTACTTCCCAACGTTTCCACTGCTGGAAGGTATTTGACCAATACATTTTTTTTAGACAGCTTTAAAGCGCCTATGATAAGAACAAAAGTGATAACAAGGGGAAGTCCCTCTGGTACAGCGGAAACCATCTCAGAAACAATAAGAAGAGATAAGGTATAAAGGTCTTTACCTTCTAAAAGACCTAAAATGAAAATGATAGATAGAACAAAAGCTAAAAGAAAAATCCATTTTTTTGTAAAAATCCTTATGCTTCTGTTTAAAGGGGTTTCAGGAGAACGTTCTTTTATTTTTACAGTTATTTTACCAATCTCTGTATCCTCTCCAATAGCATAAACAACCCCTTTTCCCTTTCCCCTTACAACAACAGTTCCTTTAAAAAGTATATTTTTTCTCTCATTAACAGGTGTATCTTCAGGAAGAGTAATATCTGCTACTTTTTCAACAGGTACCGTTTCTCCTGTAAGTAAAGACTCATCAACCATAAGACCTGTTGACTCTATAAGACGAATATCTGCTGGAACAACATCCCCTTCTGAAAGAATTACTATATCTCCTAATGTTATTTCAGAAGAAGGAACTTCAATGATTTTTCCCTCTCTTAAAACTTTTGATTTTGTTTCAGTTTTTTTCTTTAAAGATTCATAAGAACCCTTTGCTTTAAGTTCATGAAAAAAACCTAAGAAACCATTGACAAGGACAATAAAGGTTATAACTCCAGTATCTAAAAACCTCCCCAAAAAACCGGTTATAATAGCTGCTGCGATAAGAACAAGAGTAAGGGGATTACTGAACTGCCTTATGAAAATGTATATATTTTTCTCTTCCTCTTCTTCTAATATATTTTTACCAAGTAGCTGTACCCTTTTTTTAGCCTCAGAAACAGGAAGACCCTTTTCTGTTGAATCTAATAAATCTAATACTTCTTTATAAGTAATGGAGTATGGATATTTAATCATATTTTATTTGCCAGACGTTTTTTGTCATATAATATTTCCTTTCGGAATTTGAAAATACAACAATAGATTATATATTTCATGAAAAATCTTTAAATGGAGGTAATATGAAGTTAAATATCGGTATAGTAGGGCTACCAAACGTAGGAAAATCAACAATTTTCAATGCATTAACAGAAACAGGAAAAGCAGAAATAGCAAACTACCCATTCTGTACTATAGAACCAAATGTGGGAATCGTTAATGTTCCAGATGAAAGACTTGAGAAATTAGCCAGGATGGAAAATTCAAAAAAAATAATCCCTGCAACTATTGAGTTTGTTGATATAGCAGGTCTTGTAAAAGGTGCTTCAAAAGGAGAAGGACTTGGTAACCAGTTCTTAGCAAATATAAGGAATGTATCAGCAATAGCCCATGTTGTAAGATGCTTTGAAGACAGTGATGTTGTCCATGTTGAAGGTTCTGTAAATCCGGTAAGGGATGCTGAAATTATAGAAACGGAACTTATACTCGCAGATTTACAGACTGTTGAAAAAAGACTTGAAAAGGTTATAAAACCTGCAAAATCAGGAAATAAAGAAGCAAAATTTGAAATGCAGGTTCTTGAAAAAGCAAAAAATATACTTGAAAACCTTGAGCCCTTGAGAATACACACAGAAGATTTTGAAGAAGAAGAGATTGAATATATGAAAAAAACAGTTTTTCCCCTTACACTGAAACCTATAATGTATGTGGCAAATATAAATGAAGAAGACCTCCCCGAAGGAGAGAATAACAAACATGTTAAAGCTATAAAAGAGAAAGCAGAAAAAGAAAATGCTCCTGTTGTTGTTCTGTGTGGTAAAGTTGAACAGGAACTTATAGAGATTCCAAAAGAAGAGAGAGGAGAACTTTTAGAGGCTTATGGACTTACTGAACCTGGTTTGAACAAGATGATAAGAACAGGCTACAGACTCTTAAATCTTATAACCTACTTTACAGCTGGAGAAAAAGAGGCAAGAGCATGGACAATAAAAGAAGGTACAAAAGCACCTCAGGCAGCAGGTGAAATACACTCTGATTTTGAAAGGGGGTTTATAGCTGCAGAAGTCATAAACTACGATGAATTGATAAAGGTAGGTTCTATACAGAAAGCAAAAGAGCAGGGATTACTTAGAATTGAGGGGAAAGATTATACTGTAAAAGATGGTGATGTTATCCATTTCAGGTTTAATGTATAACCCCTTTTATTAAAAAATAACTGGTTAACAGGCAGTTGATTGAGTATTTTGACAAATAACAATACAAGCAGAATACAGAAAAAAATTAAAATCTGATTACTATGATGGTAGAGATAAAAACAATGAAATCATAAAGTTTAAAAAAGTATGCCCAAAACAAAAACATAAAAAAGATATGGAAAAGAAAAAAAGCTTTAGAGAGGCTTTTGTTGATAGAGTAAAAGTAATTCCTACGATGATTTTGCCAAAAGAGGAGTGAGCTACTCCTCTATTTCTCCTGTAAGGTACATATCAATAATCTTGCACAATGTATGTTCAAGTGTCAGGTGCACTTCCTGAATTCTCGCTGTACTACTGTGTTTCACTATAAAAGCCTTATCAACAATATCTTTTAGCTTTCCTCCATCCTTTCCTAAAAAACCAACAGTAAAAATCCCCATTTCAACAGCCTTTTCAACAGCTTTAATGACATTTTCAGAATTTCCGCTTGTTGATATACCAACAAGAATATCTCCTTTATTCCCGAGGGCTTCTACCTGCCTTGAAAAAATCTTATCAAAACCGTAGTCATTACCAATAGCTGTTAAGGCTGAAGTATCTGTAGTAAGGGCTATAGCACCGAAACCCTTCCTCTCCTTTTCGAACCTTCCCACTATCTCAGCTGCAAAATGCTGACTGTCAGCTGCACTCCCACCATTTCCACATATGAGTATCTTATAACCAGCTTTAAGCCTTTTTCCCATAAGAATTCCAAGGTTAACAATATCTTCTGCATATTCTTCAACAAAAGCCCTTTTCAAAGAGGCACTTTCATCAAAAATATCCATAACAAGCTCTACCATGATTTCCCCCTTTTTGAAAAAAAGTAGTAATGATATAAAATATCAGTCTGAATTTTATTTTATACCAGATGAGGATAAGAATGGATTTTGATATAACAAAGATTATTTTTATGATACCTGCTTTACTTTTTGCAGTTATAGTTCATGAACTTGGACATGGTATTACAGCATACAGATTAGGAGACCCAACCCCGAAATTAGCAGGAAGATTAACACTAAATCCTGTTCCCCACATGGATATTTTTGGTTCCATTATACTTCCTGGTATGCTTATCATATTCAATTCTCCAATTTTATTTGGCTGGGCAAAACCTGTTCCTATTAATCCAATGAACTTTAAAAAGTTAGGGTATCAAAAAGGTATGGCTATAACAGCTCTTTCAGGACCCTCAATGAATCTGCTATCAGCTTTTATTTTTGGGTTTTTATTTCAGCTTCTTTCAAGTCAGATGGTTCTTTCTTTTCTATCTTCAACTGTTGGAGCTGGATTTATAAAGTCTGTAATTATGCCGATAGCCATTTTTCTCCAGTATGCTGTTAGTATAAATGTAATTCTTGCTATTTTTAATCTTCTACCTATACCACCATTAGACGGGTGGAGGGTTATTACAAGCTTTTTACCTTACCACCTTGAGCAAAAACTCATGGTTGTTGAACAGTACGGTATGATAATTCTTATCGTTCTCCTAATGGTGGGAGTTTTAAATGTTGTGATTATTCCACCTTATATATTTTTAACAAGACTCCTACTGGGAATGTAAATCTCTTGCTTCCATTATAAGTTTTTTCATCCTGTACACAGCTTCATGAAGTCCCCAGAATATTGAGTTTGCTATTATTGAATGTCCAATATTAAGCTCTTCTATTTCTTTTATAGCTGCGATAGGCTGAACATTTGTGTACGTCAGTCCATGTCCTGCAAAAACCTTTATTCCCTTCTTTTTTCCATAAGAAGCTGCTTTTTTTATCCTTTCAAGTTCCCTTTCCACCTCTTTACCTGTTGCGTTAGCGTACCCTCCTGTATGTAGCTCAACAGCATCAACTCCAGCTTCAATTGATGCATCTATCTGCTCTTCAACAGGGTCAATAAATGTAGCAACGTTTATACCTGCCTCTTTTACCTCTTTTATAAAATCCTTCAGATAATCAAGCATTCCTAAAACATCAAGTCCCCCTTCTGTTGTTATCTCCTCTCTTTTCTCTGGAACAAGGGTTATCCTGTCAGGTTTAATATCAATTGCTATGCTTTTCATCTCTTCTGTAGGTGCCATCTCCATGTTAAGGGGTATCCTTTTTATAGTACATCTAAGCCTTATAACATCTTCATCCTGAATATGTCTCCTATCTTCCCTTAAATGGAATGTAATCTGGTCTGCACCTGCATCCTGAGCTATTAACGCACCTTTTATCGGATCAGGTTCGTAAGTTTTCCTTGCTTCCCTTACTGTTGCTATATGGTCTATATTCACTCCTAACTTCATTTTTTCTCCTAAAGGTTAATTTTATAAAAGACGAAATTAATTTTACACTATAACAAAGGGTAGGAGTATGTATAAAAAGATTTTAATTTCTTTTCTTATACTTGTAAATATTGCAGTTGCTTTAAATATAAGAGCTGGAAACCATCCAGATAAATTCAGATTGGTTTTTGACCTTAACGAAAAATCAAATTTTGAATATATACCCTTCTGGGATTTAAACCTCCTTGTTGTCTCCATTGATAAAAATATAAAGTATATAAATGAATCTTTATTTAAAAACCCAAAGTTGAAAAAATATATAAAAGATATAGACATCATAAAAAGCAGGGAAAATACAAAATTTATAATTGAGTTTAGCAGTGAATTTAAAGGGTTCGAAATTTTTACACTTAAAAAACCTTTCAGAATAGTTGTCGATTTTATAAGAAAGAAAGACTACAGAAAAAGGAAAGACAGCATTTTTGTAAAAAGAAAGATAGAAAAAAAGATAAAACGGATAGATATAGCCTCAATAGATGAAGCTGATAGATTTATAAAAAATATAATAGAAAACAGTAAAGATGAAGAAATTTTTGAGCCTGTTTCTAAAATAGCAAAATCGAAAAAAGAGAAAAAATTCTTTAGAAACACGAAACCTAAAATAATTGTTATTGACCCGGGACATGGCGGAAAAGATCCCGGTGCTATAGCAAACGGACTTAAAGAGAAAGATATAAATCTGAAAGTTGCAAAAACTTTAAAGAGAATTCTTGAAAAAGACCCAAGATTCAGAGTTTACCTCACAAGAAATGACGACAGGTATATATCACTATACGGAAGAACATTATTTGCCATAAAGAAAAGGGCTGACCTTTTTATAAGTATTCACTGTAACGCATCAAGAACAGGAAGAGGTTACGGAACTTATGTTTATACGTTGAATCTTAGAGGTGCAAGGTCTAAACTTGCAAGACTTGTTGAACAAAGGGAAAACAGGGTTGTTATGGAGTATGTTAAAGTTAGTGCAAACCCTTACGTAAATAGAATCATAGCTGACCTTGCTATAAGCAATACAATGACAAATGGCCTGATTTTTGCAAAGCATCTGAAAAAATACCTGCGAAAATCTGTAAGATTCAGGGATATAGACAGTGCAAATTTTGCTGTTTTAAAAACCCCCGGAATACCTTCTGTTCTAATAGAAACAGCCTATATAACAAATAGAAGGGAGGCAAAACTTTTAAAAGACCCCAAATTTATTGAAAATTTCAGCAAATCGGTGTATAAAGCTATTGTTGATTACTTCTTTTAAAGGAAAAGAAGGTTGATAATAGGAATTGATATAGGAAATACAACAATAGAGATTGGATTTATAAAACATCTTAATGAAATAAAAAGTTATAAACTGTCAACAGACCTGAAAAAAACTGTTGATGACTGGAAACTAAAACTGAGAAACCTATTTCAAATAGAAAATATCTACAGGGAGGATATTAAAGCCATACTTATATCCTCCGTTGTTCCCCAGATAGAAGATAGAATAAAAGATGTGTTTTATGAGATATTCAGAATAAAGCCTCTTTTTATAAACAGAGATATAAACATACCTATAAAAATAAACTATAAGAAACCTGAAGAAGTAGGAGCTGATAGACTCCTGAATGCTTTTTCAGCATCAAGAAAGATAAAACCACCTCTTATAGTTGTTGATTTAGGTACCGCTGTAACCTTTGATATTGTAAATGACGCAGGAGAATACGAAGGAGGACTGATATTCCCTGGTATTGAAAGCAGTATAGATTGTTTATTTAAAAAAGCAGCAAAACTACCCAAGATTAACTTTAAAGAAACTGAAGGAGTTGTAGGAAAAACAACAGAAGAAAGCATAACCTCAGGAATATTCTGGGGGTACGTATCGCTTATAGATGGGATAGTGGATAAGATAGAGAACCACTACAAAAAACCCTTTAAAGTTGTAATCACAGGTGGTGGAGCTGAAATAATATCAAAAGGTCTTAAAGAAGGATATATTTTAAACAGAAAATTAACAATGGAAGGTTTCTACTACCTTTATAAACATGTGTAATTGTTTGCTTTTTTAGATAAATAAGTTCAGTAGGAGATAACTGTATAATGATTATACAGTTGATATTTTTAAAATTTTTTTGTAAATTATCACATAAGCAATAGCAGGTAATAAAGTTTTCTGCAATAAAGCAGTTCGATATTTTATACACCATAATAATAGGAGGTTACCGCCATGGAAATGACTTACGGAGGAGTTCCAATAGCTGAAAAAATTTTACTTGTTCTTATGCTTGCTATGTTGTTAGTTCTCTGGGGAACAATTATGTATCAGATGGGTAAAGAAAAGTAAATTTTTAGTACCTCTTTTGGAGGTACAAAGGAGTTCTTAAATTATGGCCAATGAAGAGACAAAAGCTTATCCATTTGCTCTTGTAGGGTTTTTTGTAACAGACAAAGATGTAAATGAAGTATTCAGACAGGATGTTACACCTGAAGAATTAGAGCAACTTCAGGAGTTGCTTAGAAAAACCATCTTTGTTAAAGATGTTGAAATAGCCATAGCACCTTTTGTAGTCCCACCTGATCAGGTAAACGACGCATTGAACCAGTTAGCTGAAGTTATCTTCTCCCAGGAGGGTAAAGAATAGGAATGGTCAGAGTTATTATTTCTGGAATAATGGGAAGAATGGGAAAGAAAATAGCCCAGCTTTCATTTGCAGACAACGATGTTGAAATAGTAGCAGGAATTGAAAGGCCGGATTGTGTACACTTCCATGAAAATGTGGGAGAGGTTATAGGAGAAAACGTTGATGCTCCAATCGTCTCAGATTTATCTAAAGTTATAGATAAAGGGGATGTTATTATTGATTTTGCCGGTAATACAGAAGCTGTTTTGGGACATGTAAGACTTGCTGCCGCAGATAAAAATAAAAAAGCTATGGTAATTGGAACAACAGGTTTCTCCCAGGATGAACTGAAAGAAATACAGGAATTATCTAAAGAAATACCTATTGTTTTAGCTCCAAATATGAGTATAGGTGTTAATCTGCTTTTTAAGCTGGTAAAAGAGGCAGCAAAAGCTTTAAAGGATAAGGGCTTTGATATTGAAGTTATGGAGATGCACCACAGATACAAAAAGGACGCTCCCTCAGGTACAGCTGTAAAAATAGTTGATATACTTAAAGAAGAAACAGGTATAAAAAAAGTTGTGTATGGTAGAGAAGGTATCTATCCTGAGGGGCGCCCATCAGAAGAAATAGGTGTATTCGCCCTACGGGGTGGAGATGTTGTAGGTGAACACACTGTAATATTTGCCGGATTAGGAGAAAGGATAGAGCTAACACATAAAGCAGGTTCAAGGGACATATTTGCAAAAGGTGCTGTAGAAGCGGCAAAATGGGTAAAAGATAAAGACCCCGGTCTTTATGATATGCAGGATGTTCTTGGCCTTAAATAGATGAAGCAGAGAAAAGGAAAATTCAGTTTAAGTGAAGGTTTTTCTGTTGGCACTATAGGACTGCATCTTGTATCTGGAATTATTGTTGGTGTATTTGTTGGATATATGTTAGATAAATTCTTTAAAACATCTCCCTGGTTAACGATTATTTTTTTCTTTTTTGGTGTTGCTGCAGGATTTTATAATATGTACAAAGATGCCAAAAGGTATATAGAAAAAGAAGAAAGGGAAGAGGAATAATCCTCTCCCTTATTCTTCAGAAGATGTTTCCTGTGCCTGTTCAACAGTTTCAGAAACTTCTTTTTCTTCTTTTGTTTCAACTTTTGCTTTTTCAAGAATCTGTTCCATTAAAGATGCTATAAACTCACCTCTCTGATAAAGGGTATGCTCTCTAAATACTCTTTCTCTTCCTGCTTTTGCTATAGCTTCTCTCTCAGAAGGTTTTTCTTCAAGGAAATATGCTATTTTTCCTTCTATTTCTACAGTGTCTATAGGATGATATGTAACAATCTCTTTATCCACTTCAAAGAAGGATTTTACAGACAACCTTTCCTCTACCATAGTTAATGTGTTACATGCAGCACTGCTGAACACAGCAAACCCAACACCAGCAGGTATAAATGGTGGATGGCTGAGTAAGGATATTCTGGTTTTTGATAAAAATGTGATGATGTCTTTCTCATTTACAATGTTGTCATAAATAACAACATTGTCTTTCATTTCTCCCTGAACAGGTCCCAAAATATTTATTTCAAAATCTTCAATAGAATCAATAATATTCCACCTTCTTAAATGCATAGCATAAAGACCTATATCAACAAGATACCTCATGTAATCTTCATCTCTTTCCTGCTGAAACTTTAAAATCGCCTGTTGGAACTCTTCTGTAAATTGAGAACCAAGATAATTTGCTGCAAGTCTTAAAGGCATATCTGGATTTCTGTATAAAAGCCTTCCTAACTCGATAGCAAATACATATAGAGCTTCATCAAATCTCTGTTTCCATGTCTCTTCTATAATGTTTGGGTCAACAACAGGACCTAAGAAGGCTACATCAAACTCTTTTTCAACATTTGCAGGTGGATAAGAAGAAGGGTTTACACCTGGCATAACAAGGGATGTATTTTTTCTAAAAGCTGTTGATAACCACTGCATATGGTCTATGTCTATAGTTAAAAACATAAACTGGTTAGAAGATGCAACCTCTTTAAGCTTTGTGTAATGGAGAATAGGGTCATCTAAAAACCATGAAATATGTATATTACCTATAAGATCGGCAAGGGGTTTTTTCTCACCATCCTGTTCCCCAAAAATTACACCATCAAGGTTAATATCAAACATAAAAAGAGGCTTAAATTCATCTATCTCCTCAACAGCTTTCTGAACATTTTCAGGTGTAAGATCAATAATTTTTGTTTCAAAGTTTTTAGCTGAAAAAGCCTTTTCTAAACCTTCTAATATAATGGGAATAAAACCCCTTGAATCTGGTGTTCTGAAAAGAGCAACTCTTGGTTTCATAATCCCTCCTAATTAATTTGATATAATGTTTGCGAAATCTTATTTTACTATAAAATCTGTTTTTTATTCTAAACAGGAGTTTTATATCTCATGGCAACATCTAAAAATCGAGTTGTTATTGTTGGTGCAAACATATTTGGAGAAAGTATTCTAAAAGCTCTAAGAGAAAAATGGGAAATTGTATGCATAGATGTTGATGAAAATCTTATAAGCTCTTTGAGGGAAAAATATCCAGATGTTGATTTTATTGTAGGTGATGCTGGAAGTTTACTAACGTGGAAAAAACTAAAGGAAAAAAATGATTACGAAGGAATAAAACATATCATTTCAACTGTTAGGGATGCCGATGTATCTTTAGAGTTATGCAGAATAACAAAAGAGATTTTAGATATTCAGGCAAAACTTTATGTTCTCCTGTTTTTTGAAAATAGAGAAGAAGAGTTTGAAAAATACCATGTAGAGATTTTAAAACCAACAGACCTGATAACAAAAATCCTATTAACAAAAATAGAAAAAAACTACTCTGTAGCTATAAATATTGGACTTGGACAGGGTGAAATTATAGAAATCCATATATTAGCGCGTTCACACCTTGTTGATAGAAAACTAAAATATCTGAAAGCTACAAGATGGAAGATTGCTGCTATTTACAGAGATGGAAAACTCATAGTCCCCTTTGGTGATGAGAAAGTTAAAATAGGTGATAAGGTTGTCATAGTTGGAGACCCAAAAGTTTTACATAATCTTGTGGAAATACTTACAAAAGGGGTTCCCCAGTTTCCCCAGCAATTTGGTTCAAATATAGCTGTTGTTTACAATAAAAGTTTTTTCTATGCTTTAGAAGAGGCTGTTTTTTTGAAAAAAAATACAAAAGCACATAAAATCCTGATTTTCCCCTATAAGACACAGGTTCAAAAAAGCGATATACAGATGCTAACTGATAATTTTGAGATTGAAAAAACCGTTAAAGATAAAAATGAGATTTTTGAAAGCACCGAAGATATTGGTCTTGTGGTTTATCCCCTGAAAAAAAATATATTCCCATTTTTAGGGTGTAAATTGAGAAAGGTGTTCCAGAAGGCCAAAAAACCTTTTTTGATTCCATCAGGAAACTTCCCTTACAAAAGAATAGTAATATCTCTAAACTGTCCAGACCCTGCTTTTGTACTGTCTATAGGTATAGAACTCTCAAGACTACTTAAAGTTCCCTATCAGGTTATATATGTAACATTACCTGAAGAATTAAGAGGATTTAAAGAGGAAGAAGCTCTAAAGGAAAGGGAAGAGATTATAAAAGATTATGAACAGATATACAAAACAACAATTGATTTTAAACATATAGAAGGTAATCCTGTAAAAGAAACAGTTAAATATGTATGTGGGCAGCAAAAAGATACCCTTTTTGTAATCTCATACGATAAAAAACAGAAAATATCTTTTTTAGAACCCCATGTTCAGTTTTTAATAGTTAAGAAAATAAACTGCTCTTCTCTTGTTATACCTCTTGAAACTGAGGAGATATATGGATAAAACAGAATCAATTCTTCTTTTTGTTATTTCTGTGGGAGCTTTTGTAGTTCCTTTTTTAAGTAAAAGGCTCAACCTGCCTTCATCTGTAGGAGAGATGTTATACGGGCTATTTTTGGGAATATTTTTTAAAGAGATTGTTGAAAATACACCGATAGTTAAGTTTTTAGGTGAATTAGGGTTTATAACCCTTATGTATCTTGCTGGTCTTGAGATAGATTTTGAGAAATTCAAAAAAATACCTAAAAGAACATTTTTCTTCTATTTGTTGAGCATTTTTTCCATTATAGGTATATCTTTCGGTGCTGTTTTTTACTCTGAACAACCTGTATCTTATGCTCTTGTATATCTTGCAACCGCTGTTGGACTTTTATTTTCAGTTTTAAGGGATACAAAAATTTTAAAAACCCATTTTGCCCAGTCTATTCTTATAATCGGGAGTATAGGAGAGATAGCAAGTTTACTTACAATAACAGTGATGTTTTTATACTTTAAGTTTGGTTTTAGCAAAGAAGCAATTGTTCATTTTTTAGAGATAGCCGCTTTTTTCACAATAGCTTACTTTTCTTTAAGACTTTTTCAGCTATATATATGGTGGAATCCACACCTTATGAGACATTTTTTAACTACAGGGGATTCATCAGAAACAGGTGTTAGGGCAAATCTTGCGAATATGTTCATATTTGTAGCCCTTGCGAGTCTGTTTGGATTAGAACCTATCATAGGTGCTTTCTTCGGTGGAATTCTGTTTGCTATGGTATTTAAAAGAAGAGAAGAGGTAATAGAAAAAATAAATGCTTTTGGATACGGTTTTTTAATCCCTATATTTTTTATAGAGGTTGGTTTAAGGTTTGATATATTCCAGCTTTTAAAAACAGAGATAATAGAAAAAGCCCTGATTTTTTCCTTATCTATACTCCTTATAAGAGTGATATCTTCTTCATTTTTATTCTTTGCAAACTTTTCATTTAAAGAGGTTCTCTTATCGGCATTTTCACTTTCTATTCCTTTAACCCTTTTAGCTGCAATAGCAACACTTGGATTAGAGATAAACGTTATAACAGAAGAAGACGCTTCTGCTATTGTTTTGACAGCAATCTTAACAGGATTATTTTATCCATGGTGTTTTAAAATGTTAGTGAAGTACATAGATAAAAATATTAAGGATGAAAAAGATGTACAGATTAACCATTGATGAAGCTATTTTTACAGTTATAGATATAGAAACAACAGGTTTTAATCCTGAAAATAACTCAATAATAGAAATAGCTGCTATAAAATATCAGGGAAATGTTATTGTTGATAAATTCTGGCAACTTGTGAAACCTGATGTAGGACTGCTCCCATCTCATATTACAAAACTGACAGGTATTACAAACGCTATGGTTATAGACCAGCCAACAATAGAAAAGGTTCTGCCAGATTTTCTAAAATTCATAAAAGGAACAGTTATTGTAGGGCATAACGTATCATTTGACCTCTCATTTTTAAATTACAACTTAAAAAGAACAACAGGAAATATAATAAAGAATCCCCATATATGTACAGATGGGCTTGCAAGAAGAATAATGCCGGACATAGACAGCAAATCCCTTTCAAACCTTGCTTATCACTTTAATATCCCATTTCCGAGACAACACAGGGCTATGTCTGACGCTGAAGTTACTTTAAAAGTATTCCTGAAAATGGTTGAATTCTTAGAGGATTATAACGTTAATAGAGTAATTGATATAATAAAACTCTCAGAAGGAAAAAAAATAAACTACAAGGAGAAAAGGAAAAGGTATGTTTAAAGTAGGAATAATAGGCGGTGGAAATATAGGAGAAGCGATTATAAAGGGAATTTTAAACGGAAAAGAAATCAGTGAAGACGAAATTATAGTGTCTGATATAAATGGAGAAAGAGTTAAGTACCTTGTTGAAAAGTACCATATAGCTGGTACAGACAGCAATGAAAGGGTAGTAAAACTGTCTGAAATAGTAATTTTAGCTGTAAAACCAAAGGATTTTGAAAAAAGTGTATCGCCTATAAAAGAAGAATTAAACGGAAAAATATTTGTATCTGTCTTAGCCGGTTTAAAAATAGAAAAAATAAAAAAACTGCTTGGAAATAATACAAAAGTTGTCAGGGTAATGCCAAATACACCTGCTTTAATTGGTGAAGGTGCCATAGGTGTTTCTTTCGAGGAGGAGTTTCCAGAAGAAGAAAAAGGAAAGGTTTTATCTATTCTTAAAACCCTTGGCACAGTTGTTGAAGTAAAAGAAGAACTTATGGATGTTATCACTGGTCTTTCAGGTAGTGGACCTGCTTATGTATTTACATTTATAGATGCTCTTGCCCAGGGTGGTGTAAAAGGAGGTTTATCCTACAGTGATGCTCTAAAACTTGCTACCCAGACGGTTTTAGGAGCTGCAAAACTACTGAAAGAAACAGGTGAACATCCTGCTGTACTGAGGGATAAAGTTACATCTCCTGCAGGAACAACAATTTATGGATTACATGCATTAGAAAGAGGTTCTTTCAGAAATACAGTGATAAATGCTGTTGAAGAAGCAACAAAAAGAAGTAAAGAGATAGGTTAGGGGAGGAAAGTCCTCCCCATTGGATTAATCATAATCGTGGAGATACTCATCTAAGAGTTTACGGTTTTTGCATAACCACTCAGGTATTGGAAGCTCTATAATAAAAGGTTGTCCAAGCTCCATTGGTTCTAATCTTGGAGTTTCTTCTGCTGCTCTTGTCATAGCAAATATTATGAATTTTTCACCACAGGAAGGAACATACTCTTCACCATACTCCTCTGCATCATTTACAAGTTCCATATATCTTGTTGTTTCAGGCTCAAAGTGCCCAGGTCCCATAGTAAAGTACCATATAGCCTCCTGAACTTCCGCTTTTGAGTATCCGTCTCTGTGGTTGATGATATATAAAACTTTTTGGTACGGTATAGGTTCTCCGTTATAGTCATTTTTGAAAAATTCATCTACATCCACTTCCCCTTTTGGTGTTTGAAGTTTTCCATAATCTGGAAGTTTCTGTCCAAGGTTAAAAAGCCTAACCATATAGCTGTGGTCAGCATCTCCTAACATATTCTGGTCTATACACCAGGCTCTGTAACAATCGTTATCCATTACAGCATACCTTTCATCATTTGTAATATCGTTGAACTTAAATATCCTTGTGTACAGACCTTCATCATCTAAATGGATGTCAGTAAGAATCCATCCATCAGGAAGGTTATATGGAAAAGATAACAGATATATCCCCTCCTTCTTTAGCTCCCTTACCAGCTTGTTGTAGTACTTTTTGATGTAATACTCATCCCCCGCATAGGAAAAGTTAGACATCAGGAAAGAAATTACCAACAGAAGAACAACAAAAAGCCTGCCTGCCATTACACCTAACCTCCTATAAAAAAGTATTGGTAATCTGTTGATAAAAGGGGATAAATGAACAATAGATATTTTTAGGCTAATTTATTTGCGCTTGGATGGCAACAAAAATTTAAGACATGTTCAGGGCTTTCTTAACTATATTAATTCTGTCTTTCATTTTATCTTTATCTTTCTCTTCTTTAAAAAACTGAAGAATATAATCATCATCAATCTGTATATTTTCTATTTTTTGACCTTTGATTTTCCCACATATAAGGTCTGCAACAGCCATAAGTTTTTTACACCTTTTTGATGAACTGTACTTTGCATCGAGTATCTTTCCTTTATCTACCTTTATATAACACTCAATTTTATGTACACCCTCTTTTACAGAACCAAGAAGCTGATACTCATTTGGTTTTTCTTCAACCCTATTTTTCAAGCCCTGTTTTATGTAATCGCTTACTTTCATTTTTTCCTCCATAAAGAGACTTAAAATCTATTTCTGGAAATATGCCATTTTTATACTCTAACCATTTTACAAATTCTTCATCAGGATTTTCTGAAATTAACATATCTCTCAGCTTCAAAAAGTTGTTTATATGTTCTTTTGTCCTTTTTTCAGCATAATGTTTAGCTGTTTTTGTTGTAATAAGAAAAGCCCAATCACTGCTTTGCGCCAGTAAAAGTTCCCTTAACATCTGGTTCAAAACTCTATTTTTCAGCATATTTTTCTCATCTAAATAAGCATAAGCCAGTCTCTCCATCTCATCTGCCATATAATGCAAATGTCTGTAAATCCAGTCATTACCACCGTTTAACCATACATAGTAGTATCCTTTATCTCCCCATGAAGAAGGTGAAGGCTGTTGTAGTTGATTTGTCTGGTATATCTGTAAATACTCCGTTGGAGTAATAGCCTTAAACTGCCTGTGTTTATCTATCTCTTTAAACAGGTAATATAGAAAATCAATTCCTTCAAACCACCAGTGGCCAAAAAGCTCAGCATCGTAAGGGGATACAACAACAGGTGCTCTGTCCATATTTTTTGACAGGTATTCAAACTGCAAATCCCTTGACCAGTGAAAATGTTTTGCATGTTCAATAGCCCTTTCCTGAGCAACCTCAGGGATGTATGGTTCTTTTTCTCCAAGGTCAACATCACCGGTTATCCTGTAGTACTTTATTCCTGTATAAACTCTAACCCCATCTGGACTTATATAAGGTTTAATATAGTTAAAGTCCAGATCGTACCCTATATCTCTGTAAAAATCTCTGTAATATGGGTCTCCAGGATACCCTTCTTTTGAACTCCAGACCTGTTTTGAAGATTCTGTGTCTCTTCCAAAAGCAGCAACCCCAGATGGAGTAAAAACAGGGGCATAAATACCATATACAGGCTTTGGTTTACCAAATACTATTCCATGGGCATCTAAAAAGAAATACTCAATTCCATACTCTGCTAAAATCTCGTCAAGACCAACATAGTAAGCAGATTCAGGTAACCATATACCTTTTGGCTTTTCACCGAAATGTTTTTCGTAGTTCTCAACAGCAACCTTTATCTGAATCTGAACAGATTTTTTATTTGGAGATAAAAGAGGAAGAAAACCATGGGTAGCACCACATGTAATAATCTCTAATAATCCTTTCTCCTTAAAGTATCTATATCCGTTAAGAACATTTTCTTTTAAAAATCCATAAAAAAACTGTTTAATCTTTTTTATCCTTTCATTATAAAAATTTGCCAGCCTATTGAATGTGTCATCCCCTTTTGTTCTTTCCACCTCTTTTTCAGTTAATTCTTCAAATTTGTTCAGATACTTTCTGTACTTTTCTATAAGATGTTTATCTGAGAGCATTTCTGCTAAAGGAGGCGTTATTGAGACTGTAAGTCTAAAATTAACCTGTTCATCCTCTAACTGTTTCAACCTCATTAAAAGAGGGATATACGTTTCTGTAATAGCTTCAAAAAGCCAGTGTTCTTCCAAAAAATAGTCATATTCAGGATGTTTTACAAATGGGAGATGGGAATGTAAAACAGGTATCCAAAAACCTTTCATTTTCTTCTCCAGAACTTTATATTTTAGATAAAATTAACACACAACTATTGACAAAACCATACTAAAATATATCTTTCATTGCAAAAATAAACTGGAGGAACAAAAAGCCGTTGGTTAGCACTATGGAAGTAAAAAGGGATAAATTCAGTAAAGATTATCTTCAACTCTTAGAATACGATAAGCTTTTAGATAGGTTATCTAAGCTTACACCAAATGAAAAAACAAAAAAACTGATATACAGAACAAAGCCTGTATCTGACTTAGAAGAGGTAAAGAAAAAAAATAGAGAGATAGACCAGTTTATTCAGATTTTTATAAGAGAAGGGTATTTCCCATTAAATGAATATCCAGATATAACAGAAGCTTTAAATCTGCTTTCTATTGAAGAAAGTGTTTTATCACCAAAAGATCTGTTAAATATAACATCTGTACTGCTAATATCCAGACAGATAAAGAACTTTTTAGTTGAATCTGTTAGAGAAAAAGACCTTCTTTTGCCCCTTTACAAAAACCTCTTCTCATCAAGAGAAACAGAAAAAATAATAAATGACAGTATAGACCCATCTGGAATGGTTAAAGATTCTGCAAGTAGAGATTTAAGAGCTATAAGGACAGGTATTAAAGAGATAGAACATAAAATTATCGGTATTTTAGAAAATATGGTAAACAGCTATAAGTACAGTGATGTTATCCAGGAGAAGCTGGTAACTGTAAGGAAGGGAAGGTACGTCATACCTGTAAAGCAGAACTTCAGTTCAAAAATAAAGGGTATAATTCATGACAGGTCTTCTTCCGGTCAAACAATATACCTTGAACCTGTAAATGTTGTTGAGCTTAACAACAAACTTTCTGATTTAAAAATAAGAGAACATATAGAAGTTAGAAAAATACTAAAATTTCTAACTGATATACTAAGAAAGAAAATTCACCAGATAAGAAAAACATTTGATACAGTCGTTTATTTTGATTATATTTAAACAAAAGCCAAGTTTGCAAAAGAATTTAAATGTACAATCCCAGAAGTATCACAGGAAATTAACCTTTTACAGGCAAAACATCCTATTTTCCTTTTAGATAAAAAGGAGTTTAAACCTCTTGATATCAAGGTTGGAAATATTAACAGAGGTCTTGTTATAACTGGACCTAACACAGGTGGAAAAACTGTTTTTCTAAAAACATTAGGTTTAATATCAGTTATGTTTCAGTCAGGTATTCCTGTTCCTGTTTCAGATGGAAGTAAAATACCTGTATTTGACGGTGTTTTTGTTGATATTGGAGATATGCAAAGTATAGAGCAGAACCTTTCCACATATTCTGCTCATATAGAGAACATAAAGAAAATTCTCACAAATGTATCTGATAAAAGTCTTGTACTTCTTGATGAGCTTATACCGGGAACAGACCCTGATGAAGGTGCAGCTATAGGAATAGGAATACTAAAAAAATTAAAAGAGAAGAATGCTTACACAGTTATAACAACCCATTTTAGACAGATAAAGATGTTTGCTTTATCTGACGGTTATTTTGAAGTTGCATCTGTAGGTTTTGATAAGAAAACATTAAGTCCAACGTATACAGTGCATTACCACTCTGTAGGGGAAAGTATGGCGTTTTATATAGCTGAAAAGTTAGGTTTTGACAGCTCAGTACTTGAAGAAGCAAAAAAATACCTCAGTGAAACGTCTATAGAGCTAAATAAGGCAATAAGAACACTTGAAGAATACAAAACAAGATATGAAAAAGAACATGAAGAGCTTTTAAAGCTAAAATTAGAGCTTTCCTCAGAAAAAGAAAAATATGAGAAATTAACAAAAGAGCTTGAAGAGTACAAAAAAGAAAAATGGAAAAAAGCTGTAAAAGAAGCGGATGAATATATATCAAAACTCAGGGAAGAAGGGTACAGAATTCTAAAGGAAGTTAAAGAAAGCAAATCTGGAAAAGAACTTGAGAAATTTATAAAAGAGAAAAAAAGCTCAATTGAAGAGTTTATTTTAGAAGAAGAAGATAAAAAAGAGATAAACATTGGTGATATCGTAAAGCTTAAAGGGAAAGGCATGAAAGGTGAGGTAATATCTGTCAGAGAAAATAAGGCAAATGTTAATTTCAATGGTATTAAGATGTGGATAAGGATTTCTGACCTTGAAAAAGTTGAGGAAGATAAAAAAGAGAGAAAGGAAATAAAATTCAACATAAAAAAACAGACTAAAAAAATACAAAAACCAGAAGTTAACCTTATAGGACTCACAAAGGAAGAAGCTATAAGAAAACTATCGGATTTCTTAGATAAAGCTATATTAGAAGGATTTTCCACAGTAAGAATAATACATGGGTATGGTTCTGGAATACTGAGAAAAGCCGTAAGAGAATACCTTGATACAGTCCCATACAGGATTAAATATGAGGATGCCCCTTACCATGAAGGGGGCATGGGTGTAACAATAGCCCATATAGATTAACGTGCCTTCTGAAGTTTTCTGAAGGCACTTTCTTCCTTTTTATACCTTATGACATCATCATAAGACCACCTTTTTAAAATCTCTTTTATCTCCTGTTCAGTTAAAGAAACCCTCCTGTAAAAACCTTTTTCCTCTCTCTGTCTCTGAGCTTCATAAAGGATAACACCAGTTGCAACAGAAACATTTAAACTCTGTGCCATTCCGTACATGGGGATTATGATTTTTTTGTCAGCATACTTTAAAACCTCTTCACTAACACCATCAACTTCATTACCAACAACTATAAGTGTAGGTTTTGTATAATCAACACTCCTGAAATCAACACTATCCTCAGACAGATAAGTAGCAATAATCTGAAATCCTTCTTTTTTCTTCATTTTGAAAAAATTATCTATATCAAGAACCTCTTCATGTAAAACCCATTTATGGGAGCCCATAGTTATCTCTTCATTTATAAGTTCTCCCTGTCCCAAGAACCTGTAGTAAAGCCTCAAAACACCAACAGCATCACACGTCCTTAAAATCGCGGAAAAATTATGTTGATTTTTTACATTATCCGTAAAAACCTGCAAATCTTTCTGTCTTTTTTGCAAAACATTTTTCATTTTTCTTAACCTACTCTCTGTTATAAGCATTCTCACCCTTGTTTTATTAATATTTTTTTATAAAATTTAGCCTAAAATCTGGTATATTAAAAGTC
>CAYTOE010000007.1:0-24870 GCA_964439255.1 uncultured Aquificales bacterium | reverse complement strand
GAACCTATCCCGTAATGGATATCACAGATTTTTTTTATAGCGTTTTCTGTAAGATTAAAAGTTATATTTTCACTGTCTAAAACTATATAATCATTTCCAAGGCCATGGGATTTTACAAAAAAATTTTCCCTGTTCAAAGCATCCTCCTTAAATAATCAATTAAAACAGGTTTTACATGTTCTACCTCTATAAAAGGCAGAAAATCACTCATACTGCAAACAGGAATATCTTTTATACCACATGGAACAATTCTTTCAAAGTATTTCTTATCAACATTTACATTTAAAGAAAAGCCGTGCATTGTGATATATCTTGAGATTTTAACCCCTACAAAGCCTATTTTTCCTTTTTCTGTAAATACACCCCTTCTTTTTTCTTCTCTGAAACCTTTTATACCAAACTCGTAAAGGGTGTTTATCATAATCTCTTCAAGTGTAAAAATGTAGTTTTTGACAGACAGTTTTCTTTTTCTGTTTAAAGAGATGATAGGATAAACAACAATCTGACCTTCTCCGTGGAAAGTTACACTTCCTCCTCTTTCAATTTCAATGACAGGAACATCTTTTATATCAACTGGAATATGGGATTTATCTGTTGTCTGTCCCTTTGTATAAACAGGAAAATGTTCTGTTATTATTATAATATCCTCTGTTTCCGGATTTTTTATTTTTTCTTCAAACAGTTTTCTCTGAAGATTCAAAACCCTGAGATAATCTGTTTTTCCTAAATCTAAAATCTCCATTTTCAAAACCGAAAAAATAAACTATATTTATTTTCTATAAAAAGATATTAACAAAATATGGGGGTAAGGGAAAATGGGGAATTTTTTCAGAGATTTAAGAAAGCTTTACAGGTCTCTTGAGGATTTAGAAAAACATCAGGGGGAAAATGTTTATATCAGAAGGGGAAAAAATATTCTTTCTGTTTTAAGCCATATTCCTTTTAAAGAGCTGAAAAATGTAAGTAAAAAGGAATCTTTTATTGAGAGGTTCAGGAATTCTCTGTTTGAGGAAGGTTTTAGAATTCATATAAGAAACAAAAAAATAAAGGTGGTGGATTTCCTCAGTAAGAGAAAAGAAAACTTCTTTACAGAGGTTGTTTATACTGGCGAAAGTATTATTGTAAAGTGGCCAAATGGATTTAAGGAATTTGATTTTGAAAAGGAAAAAGAAGAGGAGATATTAAGGGAGTTTTCCAATTTTTTAGAAAAGTTTTTATCAAAAAACCTTTTTTACAGTCCCCCTGAAAAGATAAATGTGAATGATTTAAAGAAACTTTTATCTTAAAAGGAAGCTCCTTTAAAGGAGCTTCTTATAAAATTACTTTTTTTACACCTTCTCTTATTTTCCCATCTAAGATGGCAGCGCCTGATTTTACATGGGTTTCAAGTTCAGATACTGTCTGAGGTCTTTTTACCACAATAGGAACAAAAATAACAACATTTTCATTTCCAATTTCTTTTGTTGCTTCAATAAATTCTTTTTCTAAAAGTTTACCAACTCTTTCTAAAATCTCCGGATTTCTTAATATCGCATCTCTAAACCTCTCTGTTTCTTCAATAACAGGACGGTCAAAGCAACAAACAGGACATATTTTGCATATATTGAAAAAACAAAGTTCAGGATGAAAAATACATTTGAACAGCTGAGGTTGACACATTTCTGGATGTTCAAGACATGGATGTTTTGATAAAGTTTCTATAATTTCTTTTAAATCTTTCATCTTACTCACCTCCGTCTTATTTCAAGAACAAATGTAAAGGAAATTTACAGTTCTACAATCTTTTATATTTCTATGATAAATCTTCAGATTTCAGGTTCTTGCTAAAGGTATTCAGAATCCTTTTGCGGCTTTTTTTAAAATTTGATGATAATAGGAAGTATTTATGGGAAATTTATACAAGATTTGACAGCTCTTTAAGTGTGTCTTTAGAAAAGAATATCTCTATTTTTTCTGGATGAACATTTTTTATGTTTAAATTTTTTATTAGTTTCTGTAAAAATTCAGGTTCAGGGGGATTTTCTTTACCAAAGAAAAAAGTTGATACAGGTTCTTTTAACTCTATTTTACTTATCCCTTTGCCAGTTAGTTTTTTCTTTATTTTTGAAATTTCTAAGTAAAGATTAAAGGCAGCTGGGAGTGTATTGTAAAACTCGTTTAGATACTGTTTTATCTTTTCTATTTCTTCAGGAGTTTTCGACTTTGAAACCGCCATATATATATTCAACCTTTCTGTTGGGTCTTTTATAAAATCCTCAGGTATGTAACTTTCAAAATCAACAACAATAACAGGTTCCTTTTCAGCCTTGCCTGTTTCTTCATTTATAGCTTCTTGCAATAGCTTTATGTACATTTCATAGCCTACAGCTTTTATATGTCCACTCTGTTCAACCCCTAAAATATTACCTGCACCCCTTATCTGCATATCTTCTATAGAAACTTTCAGACCTGAACCAGGTCTTGTTAGCCTTTTAATGGTATCTAAACGTTTTTTCCCACTTTCTGTAATCTCTCTTTCTGAGGGTGTCAGAAGATAACAGTAAGCCTGTATATTCCCTCTACCAACTCTACCCCTCAGGTGGTAAAGCTGGGATAAACCAAATAAATCTGCCCTTTCAACTATCAATGTGTTTGCTGTAGGAATATCTATGCCTGTTTCTATTATTGATGTAGATACAAGGATATCTATTTTTTTCTGGATAAAATCCAGTATAACCTTTTCTATCTGTTTAGGTTTCATCTTCCCATGGGCGATTCCCACTTTTAAATCAGGGAAGATACTCTTTATATAATCCGCCCTTTCTTTAATTGTCTCTATCCTGTTGTAAACATAAAAAACCTGACCATTTCTCTTTATTTCCCTTTCTATAGCTTTTTTTATAGTTTCTTCAGAAAAAGGAAGAACATACGTTTTTGTTTCTATTCTCCCTTCAGGAGGTGTGTTTATAACAGACATATCTTTTAAACCTGATAAAGCCATATTAAGTGTTCTTGGGATTGGTGTTGCTGTCATATAAAGGGTGTCTATATCTTTTTTTATCTGCCTTATCTTTTCCTTTGCCCTTACCCCGAATCTGTGTTCCTCATCTATAACCAAAAGACCAAGATTTTTAAATTTAACCTTTTCACTTAAAGCTTTATGGGTTCCAATAACAACATCAACAGTTCCCCTTTCAATATCCTTTAATATTCTTTCTGTTTCCTTTTTTGATTTTAGCCTTGAGAGATTTTCAACTTTTACACCGTAAGGTTCGAGTCTCTCTTTGAAGTTCCTGTAATGCTGGTAAGAGAGAACTGTTGTTGGAGTAAGTACAAGAACCTGTTTTCCATTTACAACATTTATAAATGTAGCCCTTAAGGCTACTTCAGTTTTTCCAAACCCAACATCGCCACATACAATCCTCTCCATAGGTTTTTCTGAGGAAAGGTCTTTTTTTACATCTTTTATTGCTTTAAGCTGGTCTGGGGTTTCAATAAATGGGAAATCCCTTTCAAACTGAAAAATAAGCTCATTTTCTGTATCAAGGGGCTCTCTTTTCAATCTGTTTCTCTCTGCATACAGCTTAATAAGCTGTCTTGCAACTTTTTGTAAAGAGGACTTTACTTTTCTTTTTAGATTCCTCCAGGATGTACCACCAATATGGTCTAATGTTATTATGCCAGATGCTTTGTATCTGAATATTTTGTCAAAATGGAGATAGGAAACGTATATCTTTTCATTATTTGCGTACTCTAAAACCATAAAGTCGTAAGTCTTTCCTTTTATATTTCTTGTTTCAATTCCCCTGAATATGCCTATACCGTAATCTTCATGAATTATATAATCACCTTCTCTCAAAGGCTCAACTTCAAGCTGGACACTTTCCCCATTTTCAGGAATGAAAGATACTCCATTTTTCAGGTGTAGCGGTGATGTTATTGGAAGTTTTATCTTTTCTCTGTTTTTAGCCTGTTTTGAATCTAATATCTCTGGATTTTCCCCTTTGGATATAAAGTACAGGTTTCCCTTTCCTAAAGGCTCATTAAAAACATCTATGTATATGATATTCAGTTTATTTAGATATTCCTTTACAGGTATGCTGTTATTTCCTGTGTCTATTAAAGGGAAAATTTCAACTTTCTGGATTTTCTTTTTTGTTTCAAGTTTTGAACGTAGGTATATGTTTTCTACCTCATCCCCAAAAAAATCTATATCAACAACTCCTGTAAAAGGGATATAAACAGATACAAAACCGCCTTTTACAGAGAACTCACCTTCATTTTCTATAAAATCTTCTCTTACAAAACCAATTTCCACAAGTTTTTCTATAAGTTTATCTCTGTCTATTGTTTTTCCTTTTTCTACTTTCAAAACAGAGTTCAGAAACTCTTCCTTACTCTTTATTTTTGTTTCAACTGATTTTTCTGTGAGAACATATACACAGTTTTTGTTTTTAAAAAGGTTGTAAAGGAAAAAATTTTTCTTAATCTGGGATTCTAAATCTGCAGGTTCAATATCCTGTGGGAAATGGATAACTTTAAATTTTTTATTAAAGTAGGATAAAAATGCTGGCAGGTCTTTTAAAAGTTTCTTTTCTCTTTTTTGCTCTTTGAGTACAACTACAGATGGATTTTCTATTGAGCTTGCGATTTTGTACTCTGGAAAATTTGAAACACTACCGTAAAATTTTTTCATGTAAAAAATTTATGAAACTTTTTTTATTTTCAATACCCTTCTTGGTTTAGACTTTTCAGCTTTGTGCTTTAGCTCAAACTTCTCTTCAGAAACAAACACATATTTTGGTATGTAGTACATGAGACCAAGAACCGCAAGTATAATACTTACACCTATATAATCTGTCATTTTAAAATGAGGGGCTTTTATTATAACCTCCCTTAGAATCGCTATAAGTGTTGTTTTTACAATCAGGGATGTGTCTATTCTCCTTTCTTTTAGATAAACAATCATAAGTCTAAAAAGCTCTGTAAGTATGAAAATGTACAGGAATTTTGGTATAAGGTCATAAAATTTTATCTTTTCTTTAAAAAGGGCAAGGGCTATATCATAAAGCGCAAATATACTGAGTATAAAAAGGAGTATAGTAAGTATAAAAATTACTATATCTTCCAGCAGCTCAAGGCTACTGCCTAACTTCATATGTATCTTATGGGGCTCTAAAAGGGATTTCAGTTTTTCTCTCATTTTTTAGCTATCCCTTCTTATCTTTATAACTTTTAGTCTCTGACCTATAAATATTTTGTTAGATTTAAGGTTGTTCATCCTTTTTAACTGCTTTACAGATATTCCGTATTTTTTTGCTATTTTTATTAATGAATCCCCTTCTCTGACTATGTGATAAACGTATTTTCTATGTATCCTTTTTTTCAGTAATTTTTTTAGATACTCAACATTTATAGAAAATGCAGTCCTTCTGTTTTTGACTCTAACTTTTTTGTAAATAACAAGTTTCTGATTTGGATATATAAATTTATTTATTCTGTTCCATCTTTTCAAGGATTTTACAGAAACGTGGAATTTTTTTGCTATTGATATAAGCGTATCTCCAGGTTTTACCTTATAAATAAGACCTTTTGATGTATAAATAATATCTTCAGAAAGGTCTATAACACCTAAAGCATAACCGGGATAGGCTTTTATTTTAACAGGGACTTTTATAACGGTACCTTTTATCAGATGTCCACTTTTAATTCCGTTCAATGAAGCAAGATACTCAGGTGAAATTCCAAATTTTTCTGCAACCTTTGATAATGTATCACCTCTTTCAACTGTGTACTCTTTTAATGCACTGTACTCAATAAGAGGGATTTTTTCTAAAGCTATCTCCACTGTATCTTTATAACCTTTTGGAAGGTATATGTTGTAAACTCCTGGCAGAGGAGGTGTTTTTCCTTTTTTAAGATGGGGATTCATCTTTTTTAATGTTTTGTAAGATATACCTGTAAGGTCTGATATAAGGTGGAGTGAAACAGGTTTATCAACTTTAAGTATATCAAAATTAACAGTCTCATAATCGAAATGTTCTTTTTTAAGAAGCTCTTTAATAACGGCAACAGAGGCTAAAAAGTTTGGAACGTAGTTTCTTGTTTCTTTGGAAAGATATTCATTTATATCCCAGAAGTTTGTTCCACCGTACTTTCTTATCCTTCTTATAACAGCTCCTTCCCCACTGTTATAAGAAGCTATAGCTAACATCCAGTCATCAAAAACGGCATACAGGTCTTTTAAATATCTGGCAGCAGCTTCTGTTGACTTTTCAACATCATATCTTTCATCTATCCATTTGTTTATTCTAAGACCATAAGTCCTTCCTGTTTGGGGCATAAACTGCCATAATCCTGCAGCTCCAGCAGGTGACCTGGCTTTAACATTAAATCTGCTCTCCACAAGGGGCAGAAATATTAGCTCATCTGGAATCCCTTTTTCTTCAAATATTTTTTTTATAAGAGGTATGTATTTCTTTCCCCTGTTTATGTAATATGTTAGATTTTCAAGCCCTTTTGTTTTGAAAAATCTTATCCTTTCCTGGACATCAGCCTTTTCAGCTATATCCATTTTCAGGGAAAGGTGAACTTTTGTTTTTATCTGTTCAAGCTCTTCTATTACAGGGGATGTGTCAAGTACTACAGAAACAACTATTCCTATGTCTTCAGGCTCAAGAAGATCTTCATAAAGCTCTTCTTCAGCTAAAGATTTGCCATAAAAAAACAAAAAAATAGCCACAAGAAGAAAAGATATCTGTTTTCTCAACATGACCCTCGTTTTTCTTTTGTTAAGAAGTTAATAAACCGATAAAAAAATTTACAATACAGATTATCAACTTATTATATTATTACATTGGAACTTTTTCAAAATATGAAAAAGTACATATTTAAAAGATAAGTTGTTGATTTAATGAGGATTTTTCTTCATAAACTCTTCCCATGTGACATTAAAGCTGTGGTAAAGCCATTTTGCAACAGCTTCTTTATCCTGCTCTGTTAAATTTCTTCCAATAGGTGGCATAACTCCAAAAACTTTAAATGCCATAGGCATACATACACCTTTTTTCCTTGATGGATTAGTAATGTAATCTTTAACAAATGCCACAAATTTTTCCTCTGTTGGGTAAAACTTTTTTACTCTTGCAGATACTTCTGCCATTGGTGGTGCATTGAAAGGAGGTCTTCCTCCAGACATAACAACTTTTTTATTTTTTCTTATTTCTTCAGGTTTTACAGTTTTCCAGTGGCATGAAGAACACACATTTTTATAAACCTGTTCACCTCTCTTTATCTCTTTTATGTCCTGGCTTTTATCTGTTTTTACCTGACATGAAAAAAATACTATACCTGATAAAACCACTCCAGATATAAAGAGTTTTTTCATTTTCTTCCTCCTAAACATTTAAAATTTTGTATGTAATTGCACCTTCAATCTGACCTATAATACCACTTATTACTATATAAAGGATGATAACCACAATTATAAACTGGAAATTTTTAGATTTTTCTGATGGTATTCCAAGTACCTTTTCCCCTCCTATAAAAATAAGGTAAAAAGAGTAAAAACTTCCCAAAAAGATAACGAACATTGTTAAAGGAGAGTTCATAACATAAAAAGCACCTGCTGCCCAAGTTGGAACAAGAGCAAATGTGGAAACTGTAAAAGCTTTATCTGGGTCTTTTATCCCACCAAAAGCAGGGGATAAAAAGAAGATTACAGCCATTAAAACAACAGGTTTGAAAAGTTCAAAACCGTAAGTAACAAACATAATCATAAGTTCCTGTGTTATATCATTGTCCATGAGCTCTGCCATAAGAGCCTTCATATATTCAACGGTTCTTTTAGGTTGTTCAGGGTCTTTTTCTGCCATCTGGAGAAAATCTTTTATAGCCTGAACATAATAATCTCTGAAAACAACAAATCCTATAAAATGGCTAACAGCTGGAATAAATGCGAAAATTAGAATTACCTTTAAGTATAAATCTTTAATGGTAAATTTCTCTTTAGCTAACTTTTCCCATCCTTCTTTTGGCTTGATATAAAGGTCTAAAAAGTAGTTAAGCATCTATGCCTCCATTTTGCTAATATAATAGGACAAAGTAATTATATATCAGTTGGGGGGAAATCTTGGATGAGAAATTAAGAAGAAAAATGGAAATACTTGTAGGAAAAAATCAGGACTACTATATACCTAAGTTTGAGGTTTTTGAAAAAACAGGAAACGCTATTAGCTGGAACTGGTCAGCTTTTGCATTTGGTATATTCTGGATGGTTTACAGGAAGATGTACCTATTTTCTTTTTTAGCTCTTGTTTTGATATCTGTTATAAACATACTTGAAACGTATATAAATATCTCACATTTTTTAGATTTTCTCCTATCTGTGTGGCTCTGGGTTGGTTTTGGACTTTTTGGAAACTACCTTTATTACATTCATGTAAAAAATAAGATTCAGGAAATATCAAAGGCTTTTCCTGATGAAAAGGAACAGGAAATTATCCTTGCAAAAGAAGGAGGAATAAGCTGGACAGCGGTTTTCCTTTTTGTATTTGTTTTTATAATAGTAAGTGGTTTCTTGCAGTCTTACTCAAATAAAGAGTTTTAGAATATATTTATTTCTTTAATATCAAAAATCTCTTAAAATATTAAGTTCACAAAAGTAAAAACAGGAGAGAGGAATTAATGTTTACAAAGATAGGCGAATCTAAATGGATGAAAGTTGTTTTATTTATAACCACATTTGCTTTTGTCGGAACAGCGCTTGTAGCTCTTATTGTTTATAAACTTTCAGGAAGAATATCAGGTGCAGCTGAGGTAAATGGTAGAGAAATCTCTATGCAAAGGTATATGTATGAGATAAATATTATACAGTCCAACCTTGAAAGACAGGGAGTTGATGTTGGAGCACTCAGAAAAGCAATTCACAGGCAGGCTCTTCAAAACATTATAAGTGAAGAGCTCCTGTATCAGGAAGCTGAAAAAGAAGGAGTTGTTGCAACAAAAGAGGAAGTAAAAGAAGCACTTCTCAACATACCTTCTTTTCAGGAAAACGGAAGATTCAGCAAAGAAAAGTATCTTGCGATTGTTAACAGTTTAGGAGTATCGCCACAGTTTTTTGAAGAAATACTTAGAAGGGAACTTACAAAAGAACATATTTTTTCTCTTATCAGAGGAGCCACTTACATTTCAAAAGATGAGATTAATACAGTTATGAAAAAAGAATTATCAAGGATAACAGGGGAGATAGCCTTAATAAAGCCATCTGTTAAGGTTTCTGAGAAGGAAATGAAGGAGTTTTACAGCAAAAACAGTAAAATGTTTGCTGGTAAGAAAGGGAAGAAGGTTGTTGTTTATAAAATAGATATAAATAAAACAGGTAAAGAAAAAGGAGCCAACCTTGCAAAAAGCCTGTTTTTAAAACTAAAGAACAATCAACCTGTGGAAAAAACAGAAGGTATAGAAGAGATTTATAACGATGTTTTTTATAAGGAATTTAAACTAAAAGGGTTGCCAAAAAAAGTGGTTGATGAGATAAATAGCATTTCTGAAAATAAAAAAATAGCCTTTGTAAGAACAGAAGATGCCTACTACCTGGCTAAATTAGAAAAAATCATCACAAAACCTATGCCTTTTGAGAAGGTAAAAGACCAGATAAAATCTTTTTTAGAGAGAAAAAAACAGAAAGAAGCTATTAAAAAGATTGTCAATGAGATAAACAAAGAGATTAAAAAAGGTGTTTCTTTAAAAGAGATAGCCAAAAAGTATAAAGGGAAAATTGAAAAAATAAAGGAACTCTCTTTACAAGGTCTGGTACAAAAATACTCTATACCTTTTGATTTTACTTCAATGATTCTAAAGGTTAAAACTGGAAAACTCAGCAAGCCTATACCAACACAGAAAGGTGTTGTTATTATTAAGGTTGATAAAATCAGTATATCCAAAGATGAGAAATCTAAAGATACAGAAGCGATTCTTAAAAAAGTTATTTTTAATGAGAAGACAAATGACCTGATAAACGCATATATAAACAAGCTTTATAGAAAAGCAGAAATAAAAATAAATCCAAGACTTTCCCAATGATGGAAAAGACCCCTTATGCTTATGAATTTTTGTGGCACCAGTTAGAGGTTGCCTACAACGAGATAAGGAAGAAAAAATACAGGGAGCTTCTTGAAAAGTTCATTTTTGACGAAGAGTTAAGAGATAAGGTTGAAAAACTGAAAGATAAAAAAGGTAGAAACTACAGAGGGGGTGTTCTTGAGGCAACAGCCTCTCAGGCTTCCCTTCTTATGTGTATGTATGATAACTATCCAGAGATAGATATAGATTTACTTTTGACAGGAGTCATTTTAAAAGGAATATGTAAAGCATACACTAAAAAGGAATGTTACTCCCTTTTAAAAGATTACCCTGAAGTGGTTCCTTTTTTGTTTAAAAAAAGTAGAAAGAAGCCCTCTGTTGAACTGTCTGTATTTGATGCTGTTGAAAAGTTGGATAATAAAATATTTTTAAAACTATATAAAAGGAGAGTGGCTGATGGTTCCTGAAGAAAGAAAGCTTTTTGATAATGGCTCACACCAGAATCTTCTCCTTGAGGATTTTGGTCATGGTGAGATGGTTCAGGCAAATGTTCACATGATTGTTGATAATGGAAAAGGAATACTATTAGACCCTGGAGGACATAAGGTTTTCAAACATCTTCTTGCAGAAGTAGGTGGAACTATAGGGATTGAAAACCTCCAGTACATATTCCTTTCTCACCAGGATCCAGATATTGTTGCTGCTACAAATGGCTGGCTTATGACAACAAAAGCCACAGCTCTGACACCTCACCTCTGGATAAGGTTTATCCCCCATTTTGGTGTTGATAAACTTGTTGTTGATAGAATAAAGCCTTTAGATGATGAAGGTGTTATTCTCAAATTGGGAAATTCTGAGCTATTCATACTTCCAGCCCATTTTATGCACTCTCCAGGTAACCTTCAGATATACGACCCTGTATCAAAAATCCTTTATTCAGGCGATTTAGGTGCCTCTTTAGGACAGGACTACATGTATGTCGAAAATTTTGAAGAGCATACAAAATATATGGAAAGATTCCATCAAAGATATATTCCAACAAACAAAGTACTTAAAGCGTGGCTTAAGATGGTAAGAGAGTTAGATATAGAAACTATTGCTCCCCAGCATGGAGCTATAATGAAAGGAAAAGATATAGTTAATAAGTTTTTTGACTGGCTTGATAATTTAGAATGTGGCATCGATATTATGGCTGACCTTTACAGGGTTCCAGATAAGTATTTTGAAGGTTAAAACTTGGAAGTTAAACATTATCCGGTTTTATACAGGGAAGTTTTAAGTTTTTTTAGAAATATAAAAGGTAAATACATTGTTGATGCTACCCTCGGTGGAGGGGGTCATTCTTACCTACTATTGAAGAACCTTCCAGATAAACGTGTAATAGGAATTGATAAAGATGCTTTAGCCATAGAAAAAGCAAAAGAAAGATTAAAGGAATTTGAGGACAGGTTTATCCCTGTCCAGAGTTCATTCAAAGATATAGACATTGTTCTTGATAATCTTGGTATAAAAGAAGTATCTGGTTTCCTGTTTGACCTTGGTGTTTCAATGTTTCAGCTAAAAATGGAAAGGGGTTTTTCTTTTCAAAGGGATGATTTCTTAGATATGAGAATGGATTTAAGCCAGCATTTAAGAGCTTATGATGTTGTGAATACGTACCCACAGCCTGTTTTGGAAAAAATAATAAAGGAATATGGAGAGGAAAAGTTTTTTAAAAGAATAGCAAGAGCTATAGTTGAGTACAGAAAAAAGAAAAAAATAGAAACAACTAAAGAGCTTGCAGACATTATTTATAAAGCATATCCTCCAAAATTCAGACATAGAAAAATACACCCGGCAACAAAAACATTTCAGGCTATCAGAATAGAAGTCAATAATGAACTTGAAGAGATAAAAATAGGTGTGAATAAAGCGATTGATAGACTTGAAAAAGGAGGGATTATAGCTGTTATTTCATTCCATTCCCTTGAGGATAGAATTGTAAAAAATATTTTCAGAGATAAGAAAAAATTAAAGGAAATAGAGATTCTGACGAAGAAACCTATTACACCAGGGGAGGAGGAAATTAAAGAAAATCCTCCTTCCAGAAGTGCAAAATTAAGGGTAGCAAAAAAGGTGTAGTATGGTTTCAAGAGAAGCTATTTTAGAGCTGAAAAAAGATTTTAAAATAGTATCTAAATATTCAAAATACTGGCTTGTTATACTTGCATCTGTTGGTTTAACCGTTTTTTACAACTCTATGACATTTGGAATTGAAAAAGAGATAATATCCCTTACACAGCAAAAGAGCTACTTGCTTGCTGAGAATATGCAGTTAAAAAAGGAAAAAGCTGTCTTATCATCACCGGACAGGATTCATAAAATCGCAAAAGAGAAACTAAAAATGAAAAAAGTGGATTACAGGAATGTTTATTTCATAAATTATGAATAAAAAACATGTTTATACTGTTTCCTTCTTAATATCTTTTTTTTTCTTCATTGTTTTTTTAAGACTGGTAAATATACAGATTATAAAAAGAGAACAGCTTATATCCTACATCGAAAAGCAGTACTACACAAAAGAAAATGTTGTTCTTCCACGGGGTGCTATAACAGACGCAAAAGGGAATATCTTAGCTATAAGTATTCCAACTATAAGTGTTTTTGCTATTCCAAAGTATATCCAGAATAAAGAAAGAGTTGCAAAAGAACTCTCTAAAATACTGAAAATGCCGGAATCTGTTATTTTTAAAAAATTAAAAAAACATAAAAACTACACAATAATAGCTGAAAATGTTGATAAAAAACTGAAACCAAAACTCCTTGAACTTAGAAAAGACCTTCAGGAATGGAACCTTGGAATAATAGACAGTACAAAAAGATTCTATCCTATGAACAGTTTAGCTGGTACAACAATAGGTTTTGTTAATAGAAAAACAGGGATAGGTATGGAAGGCCTTGAGTACAAACTAAACGGTAAACTTGGGGGCGGAATTGGAAAAATAGTTCTCATGAAAGATGCCCTTGGAAATCCGTTCACAATAGAAAATATCCAGATAACAAAAGACCGGTACGATGCTAAACTTTCAATCGATAAAAATATTCAGTACATGGCTGAAATAGCCTTGAAAAAGCTCATTGATATAAGGAAACCGAAAGAGGCAGCCATCCTTATATTAAATCCATACACAGGTGATATACTTGCTGCAGCAACATACCCTAACTACAATCCAAACAGGTACTGGTTGTACAGAAATCATAAAAATATTATTTTCCAGAATGCTTATGAAATAGGTTCACTTGCAAAGCCATTTGTCTATGCACTTGCTTATGAAAAAGGAAAACTTAAAAAAAGGTACTACTGTGGAAATGGAAAAATAAAAATAGGAAAAAGAGTAATAAGAGACCATTCTAAATTCAAATACCTATCACCGGATGAGATTATTATCCACTCTTCAAATGTTGGGATAATCAAAATTGCTTTAGAATTGGATAAAATGGAGCTTTTTAACACATTTAAAAAAGTTGGTTTTGGAAAATCAACAAAAACATTTCCCGGAGAAGCTTCAGGGATAATAAGAAAACCCTATGGAAAAGCTCAGGTGGCTTACATGTCTATAGGTCAATCATGGATAGCATCTATTCTTCAGGTTGGTATGGCTTATTCAGCTATAGCAAATGGTGGTTATCTGCTGAAACCAAGAATAGTAAAGAGTTTTAAAAACACAAAAACAGGAGAAGAAGAAAAAGTACCGGTAAAGGTTATAAGAAAAGTTTTTCCCGAAAAAACTGTTAAAAAGCTAAAACAGGTTTTAAAGTTAGTTGTTGAAAAGGGAACAGCAAGAACGGGAAAATCAAGTTACTTTACTGTTGCAGGGAAAACAGGTACAGCCCAGAAGTATGACCCTAAAACAAAATCACTTTCAAAAACAAAGTACTACACATGGTTTGCAGGATTTTTCCCTGTTGAAAAACCCAAATATACTATTGTTGTATTTGCAAACGAGCCTAAACAGATATACAAATGGGAACATATAGGCGGAGGAAAAGTTTCTTCTATTGTACTTAAAGAGCTGATAGATAGACTTATGTTTTATGCAAAAGGAAAACCTGATAAAAAGGAGGTAGCAGGTGGATATTAAAACCCATACAAAAATAAACCAGAGATTGTGTGGAAAACCTATAAGTGTTGAAGATGATAGATTTGCAACAGTTCTTTTAAAAACAGATGAAGATATGATTGCTGATGAAAAAGGTCTTATACATGGTGGATTTATTTTTGGGGCTGCTGACTACTGTGCTATGTTATCTGTTAATCATCCTAATGTCGTTTTAGGTAAAGCTGAAGTTGTTTTTATAAAACCGGTAAAGATAGGTGATACAGTTATATTTGAAGGAATTGTAAAGGAGGTTTCTGGAAGAAAAAGGGTAGTAGAAGTTATTGGGAAAAATCAAAGTGATACTACTGTTTTTAAAGGGGATTTTCACTGTTATGTACTTGATAAACATGTTTTAGAAAACGATTGAAGTTTATAATAAATAAAAAAGTCTGGAGAGGATTGATGCTTGAAATAAAAGGCAGAAAAGCAAAAGTACTTATAACTGAAAATGAAATTAAACAAAAGGTAAAAGAGTTAGCTGAAAGGGTTTCAAAGGATTTTTCTGGAGAAGAAATTTTTGTTGTTGGCGTCCTTAAAGGTGCTTTTATATTCATGGCTGATTTTGTCAGGGAATTAAATGGGAATGTGAAAATAGATTTTGTTCAGCTTTCTTCTTATCACACAGAAATGGAAAGCTCCGGAGAAGTTATTTTTGTTAAAGACCTTTCTATAGATGTTGAAGGAAAAAATATTCTTGTTGTTGATGATATTATAGACACAGGAAGAACACTTCTTGCTTTTGTTGAAGTTTTGAAAAAAAGAGGTGCTAAATCTGTAAAAACCTGTGTTTTATTGGACAAAAGGGAAAGAAGAGAAGTTAATTACAATGCGGATTACTACGGTTTTGTTATACCTGATAAATTTGTTATTGGATATGGGCTTGACTGGGGTGAAGAAGGAAGAACATTAAAGGATATTTATGCTATTGAGTAAGAAAGTAGTTCTTATAACAGGGGTTTCAAAAGGAATAGGTAGAGCTTTAGCTGAGAAATTTAAAAAAGAGGGTTTTTTTACAGCCGGTTTGTCCCGTTCAAAGCCTGTTGATTTAGAACTTGACCTGTTTATAAAAGCAGACCTTGTAAAAGATGATAAAGAAAAAATCATAAAAGAGTTAATAAAAAGTACAGGAAAAATAGATGTTCTTATAAACAACGCAGGTGTAGGTCTATATGAAAGCTGGGAAAAAATGTCTGAGAAAGACCTTAGATATCTTTTCGAGCTTAACTTTTTTTCCGTTGTGTCTTTAACAAAAGGTTTTATACCATACCTAAAAGAAACAAAAGGTACTATAATAAACGTTTCTTCTGTTGCAGGTAAGATTTATGTTCCTTTTATGGGGAGCTACTGTGCCTCAAAATTTGCCCTGAATGCTTTCTCAGATTCATTAAGGGCAGAACTGAAACCTTATAACATCCATGTTTTGAATCTTACTGTTGGAAGGATAAACACAGGTTTTTCCTCCCGCTCATTAGGTTCTTTGAAACCACCAGAAACACCTTCCCTGTCTGCAACACCGGAAAAATTGGCTGATAAAGTTTTCACAGCCTATTTAAAGAAAAAAAGGGAGATAACATACCCTTACTGGTACAGTTTTTTTATATTGATAGCGAAACTTTTTCCCAATCTGTACGACAGTATCAATCTAAAAAAATGGAAATCCTAACTTTTTCCTGTTATGTATTTTTCTATTTCTGAAAGAACATCTTCAAAAAACACTTTAAAGTAAGGCTCAACTTTTTCTTTCATATGCTTTTTAAAAGCTGTATCTTCACCACCATTCCACTGAACAACATTTCCCCATCTTATAACCATCTTATCGTTTCTGTCTAACCAGTTAAAGGAATACTTTCTTTTGTCTTCAAACTGATAATCTCTGACTATAAGTTTAAAGCCATTTATAAAATAGATTTCTGCATGAAATCTGTATCCTATAGGCTCTATATCGTACTTAACAATATTTACAGAAGCTATAATTCTTTTAAATTTCTGTATAATCTCAATCATCTACTTACCTATCTTTTTCAGTTTTTCTTTCCAGAATCTTAGACTCTCAAGGGCAAATTCCCAATCCATAAGCTCATCTTCAAAATCAAAATCATCGCCGTGGCATCTCTTCATTTCTTCAAGGGTAGCGTTGTATTTCCTCTCGTAAAATCTAAGTTCATTCTCATATCTCTGGATTTTTTTCTTTATATACTGGGAAATATACGCTCTTAAAGGTTCTTCAGGTGAGAGTCCCATCTCCTCATACAGTTCCAAAAGCTCTTTTAACGTGGAATTTTTCATACTGATGTCTTTCCTTTTTTACTGAACCTCATCTAAATAAAATGTTATTAATATTTTCGGTGTTTGTGTCTGAATTTTCAAGATAAGTTATCACTGGATTATATTTATCATATTAATCAGAAGTTCTTGAATGAAATCTATGATGGTTCTAAACATCCAGGAGCCGAAAAATATTAAAGCCAAAATTGTTGCAACAATTTTTGGGATAAATGTAAGTGTCATTTCCTGTATCTGGGTAGCTGCCTGAAATATACTGATTGCAAGACCAACGATGAATGCTATCATAATAACAGGTGTTCCCACAATAAGTGCTGTTTCCATTGTCTTTTCAAAAAGCTGTATAGCCTGGTCTAATGTCATCTGTAACTCTCTATAAGGGCTTTTGTTAAAAGTTCAAAACCATCTGCAAGCACAAACAGTATAAGCTTAAAAGGTAAAGATATAAGCATAGGTGGTATCATCATCATTCCCATAGCCATTAAAATACTTGCTATAAGAAGGTCTATTATTAGGAATGGTAAAAATATAACAAAAACTATCTCAAAAGCTGTTTTTATCTCACTTATCATAAAGGCTGGAATGAGTGTTGTAAGGCTTATCTCTTCAGGAGATTTTGGTTTTTCTTTTGAAAGGTCTAAAAAAAGTTTAAGGTCTTCTTTCCTTGTGTTGTGGAGCATGAATTTTTTTACCGGTGAAACAGAATTTTTTATTGCCTGTATATCTGTTATCTCCTTCTTTATATAAGGCTGAATGGCATTTTTGTTTATGTCATCAAATACAGGTTTCATAACAAAAAATGTAAGAAAAAGGGCAAGAGCAACAATCACCTGATTTGGAGGAGCCTGTGGTATTCCAAGGGCATGCCTTAGAAGAGAAAGAACGATAACTATCCTTACAAAAGAAGTAACCATTATAAGTATAGATGGAGCCAGACTTAAAATTGTTATCAGAAAAAGTATCTTCAGTGTTGTATCCAGATTTTTAATCTGGTCTAAAGTCTGAGATATTACATCTGATTGTGCAAAGGAAGGAAAAAAGATAAAAAATATTGCTAAAAATACTATTACAAGTTTATTCACTACTCTCCATATCCCGATTTATGTATTTTCAAAATAGTATATCAAACTCCATTTTCTGAGTTATCTGATTCCTCTTTTTCCCATTTATCAACAACGGTCATTCCTTTTTCACTAAACGCCAAAAGGAATTCCTTACCTTTAACCTCCAAAAGAACTACACTTTTTCCTTTTCCTATGTACTTTATATCTTTTATCTTTATATCTCCTTTTTGAGAAAAAACAGGTTTTCCATATCTAACAATACCATAGTAAATAGAAAGGATTATAAAAACTGTTATAACAAGAGCAGCTATAACTTTTGCTATATCAGCTGTTTCAAGCAAGGTCTACAATCCTTATACCGTACTTATCATTAACAACGATAAGCTCTCCAATGGCAAACAGCTTGTCGTTTATATAAAGGTCTATATACTCCTCAAGACTTTTGTCTAATTTAATAATATCTCCTTCTTTAATTTTTAGCAGTTCAACAAAATGTTTTCTTGTCCTTCCCACTTCAACATGGATTTTTAGTTTTATATCTGAAAATCTTGATATATTTTCAATCTCTGTATAATTATCTTCCATTTCAACCACCATTAAGCTGTCTGTATTACGAAATCTGTAAAGTAAACATTTTTAACCCCGCCAAGGGGAAGTAAAGCATTTACCCTTTTTATAATTTCTTCTTTAAGATTTTCTATGCCATCAATTGTTTTCAGCTCTCTTGATGTTTTTGTAAATAAAAGAGTTGTTATTGCATCTTTTATCTGGGGTAGTCTTTTTTCTACTTCCTGTTTTACCTGCTCATTTTCAATCTCAAGAACAACAGTTACCTTTAAATACCTGTCTGCATCTTTATCAGCGAGGTTAACAACAAATGTTCCAACTTCAAACATAATCCCTAAATTTTCTATGTCCTTTACCTCTTTCTCTATCTGCTCTGTATTTGGCTTATTTTTCTCTTCTTCTGCCTTTTTATCTAACACGAGAAACTTATAAGCCGCACCACCACCGGCCAATATAACAAGCAAAAGCCCAACGATTATAATGAGCTTTTTCTTTCCACCTTTCCCTTCTTCCTGTTCTTGTTCCTGTTCTTTGTTTTCTTCAGCCATCTATGACCTCTTTTTTTCCTTTAATATCGGTATTGAAACGTATAAATTTAGATTATACCAGAGCAAAAGTAACCTTTGTAAAAATTTTTTACAAAAAACACCCTTCCTTTAAGGAAGGGTAAGAGGACAGGTCAAAGAAGGTTATCTTTTAATATTCATTGTTTCCTGTAACACCTGATCAGATGTTGTTATTGTTCTTGCGTTTGCCTGATAAGCTCTCTGTGCAGTAATAAGATTTATAAACTCCCTTGAAATATCAACATTTGATAACTCTAAAAATCCACTTCTTACTTTGGAGATAACACCTCCAGGAACAATAATAGGTGTAAATGTTTGCTGGTTAGGTAGGAAAAGGTTGTTTCCTTTTCTTACAAGTATCTCTTTATCTTTAAATGTAGCTATGGCTATCTGTGCCCAATCTCTAACCTGTCCGTTTGAATAAACACCTCTTATGATACCGTCTTCACTTACAGCTACAGATAGAAGGTCACCTTTAGCATAGCCGTTTTGTTCAGCATAAAAGATAAAATCTGAATCAAGCTGTCTGATTTCAGCTACATTTAAAGTTATCTGTAGAGGATTTGCACCTGTGTTTAGGGATTTTGAGTCTGGGTTGTTCAAAGGAATTGCGTTCGCAACAATTTTTGTATAATCTCCGCCGGGAATAGCTTTTGTATCATCATAAGTTCTGTAAGAGACAGTTAAAGATGAACCTGATGAACCGTCCCCTGCACCTTGATTAATAAGTATCTTTCCATCGTCGTAACTTATACTTCCTACTACTCTGTTGTTTTGTTCAAGGTCTATAATGTTTCCATGTCCATCATCTATCCATTTAACAGGGGTTCCGTTAAATTGGGATATTTTTACGCTTCCTAAAAGGATTGGCTGTGTAAGTCCTGAGTTTGTAAATTCACCAAGGTCTGCGTTTTCTGTCCATGTTGCCGTTTGTGCTCCTGAATCTTCTCCTATAAACCTTATGTTTGTAACTTCTCCATTGCTATTGAAGTTTATCTCAAAAGCATCATACGTTTTACCGTCTGAACCTGTGTACTGGAGAGGCTCATCGTCTAACAATCCATAAACTCTCCACTGATTCGTTCCTGTATGTACAAAAAAGTACTCAAGATTATGGGATGTTCCTATTGAGTCATAAACCTGTATGTTGTTTATATAACTGAAAGAGGTTGAATCTCCTGCATCAAATGGGTCTGTTATAAATGGCGATGAAACATCTAAATTTGTTGGTTCTTTAAATGCAACTTTTGAAGTAACATGGGGATCCATTGCATTTTTTATGTTTATCTTTCCTATAGGCCCTGCTATATTCCCGTTCTCATCTAACATCCATCCCTGAAGCTTCATTCCATTAACATTTATGATATTCCCATTTGCATCAAGTCTGAACTGTCCAGCTCTTGTGTAGTACCTCATTCCTGTGTTGTCTTCCACCATAAAAAAGCCTTCTCCATCAAGAGCTAAATCTGTTGGTGAGTTTGTATTCATAAAAGAACCCTGAGAGAAATCTTTTACTGTACTTCCAAAGAATGCTCCCCCGCCTACTTCTATGTTTTTTGGTGAACCATTTGCGTAAGTTGACATACTTCTCGCTATAAGGTCTTCAAAGTTAGCCCTTTCAGCCTTAAAACCTATTGTGTTAACGTTTGCTATGTTGTCTGAGATAATGGACAACCACTCTTTATTGGCATTTAATCCTGCATTTCCTGTGTAGAATGATTGAATCATTTTTTAACCTCCTATTTGAACAATTGAGTCTATATCAACTTTTTTGTTACCAAAAATAGCTTTTATTTTTCCATCTTCCCTTAGAATTCCTTCAACAAGTGCCTGTGAATAAACGGTTGCTTTTACTTTTTCAGTTCCTTTTTGGGCTTCTACATAAACTGTGTAATAACCGTCTGGTAGTTTTTCATTTTCTATTTTGAATGTTAGTTCCTTATTACCTTTTACATGCTCGAAAGTTTTTGTTTCTACAGGCTTTCCCGCTTTGTCAGTAACTGTTACTTTAACCAGGTCTGCATCATCTTCTAATTTAAAGCGAACTGTGGATTTTCCATTTTGTATATACGTAGCATTACCTTCATAAGATATCCTTTTACCTATCAGACTTGCACCGTAAAGAAGAGCATTTGACTCATTGGCAGATTTAAGCATATCAACTGTTTTCTGAAAGTTGTTAAGAACTTCCATTTCTCTGAGTTTTACAGAGTTGTTTATAAACTCAGATATATCCTTTGCCTCTAATGGGTCTTGCCATTGAAGGTCAGCGAGGAGAACCTTGAGGAAATCTTCATTTGACATTTTAGAGTTGTCGTAGTTCTGATCTACGACCTTTGGTTTTTTTATAAGGTCACTGTTTATTCCATTTAATTCCATATTCACTCTCCCCTTTAGCCTTAATTTTATCTACAAGTTCAATCAGCTTTCTTGTACTGTTTTCTAAATCCTCTTTTTCATTCATATCCTGTTTAATAAAATTAACTAACTCCGGGTATATATCTATCGCTAAATCTATTTTTGGATTACTTCCTTTCTTATACAGGCCGAGGTTTATCATGTCCTCAGCTTCTCTGTATACACTCTCTATTTCGTAGAGAATGCTCTGGTAATTTAATATATCGTCATTAACAAGCTGTGGCATTAATCTACTTACACTTTTTAGGATATCTATTGCCGGAAAAATCCTTTTATTTGCTAATTCCCTTGAGAGGATAATATGTCCATCTAAAAATCCCATAGCAGCATCTGCAACAGGATCCATAGATATATCATCTCCCTCTATAAGAACCGTATATATTCCGGTTATACTTCCCCTATTTGAAAAAGCTCCAGCCTGCTCTATAAATTTTGGTAAAAGGGCAAAAACAGAAGGTGTATATCCTTTTGTTGTTGGTGGTTCACCCACCGCAAGGCTTATTTCCCTTTGAGCCATAGCAAGTCTCGTTAATGAATCTAAAAGAAAAAGGACATCTTTTCCATTGTTTGAAAAGTACCTTGCTATTGTAATGGCTGAGTAAGCTGCTCTTATTTTTGCAAGTGGTGTCTGATCAGATGTTGCTACAACAACAACAGATTTTTTTAGACCTTCTTCTCCAAGATTGTCCTCTATAAACTCCCTTACTTCTCTTCCCCTTTCACCTATCAGTGCTATGACATTCACATCTGCAGATGTGAAACGGGAAATCATACCAAGTAGAGTACTTTTTCCAACGCCAGCTCCTGCAAATATACCTATTCTCTGTCCTTTTCCAAGTGTTAAAAGGGCGTTTATACTTCTGACCCCAACATCAAGGGGTTTTGTAATTCTTTCTCTGTGTAACGGATTTATAACATCATTCTTAAGGTAATAAGATTGGGAGTACTCTATACTTTCTTTGTTTAGGGGATTACCAAAAGGGTCTATAACAGTTCCTAAAAGCTCATCGCTTACACCTATGCTTACAGGTTCCTGCCTTGCCTCTATCCAGCTTCCAACAGATACACCTACTGTATCATCAAAGGACATAAGAAGCGTTTTTCCATCTTTAAAACCTACGACTTCTGCCTCAAGTCCATTCTCAAGGAAACAGGAATCCCCTATTGATACTTTTGGAAGGATAGCCTCAATTATTGGCCCTATAACACTGGTTACCTTTCCCCTTATTCTATATCTTGGAATGTTTCTTAATCTCTCTTTTAATTTCATCTCTAAGTATTTTTATTTTCTCCTGAAAGTTTGTTTCTAACTGAACATCATCAAACTCAATAATAAAATCTCCTTTTGGCAGTTTATCATCAATTTCTATTTCTATATCCTCAATATTTATGTCTTTCAACAGGTCAGCCATAGAAGGTGGTATTGTTAATTTTATAGTTGAGGAGTTTTTAATCTGGTATATCAATTTTTTTATTTCTCTTGAAAGAAAGTCAAGGTTAGATTCATCTATGTACATGTAGTAAAGAATCTCTTCAAGTGCGGAAAGTATAAGTTCATCTATATAATCTATTCTCTTTTTATAGGCTTCTTTCAGTTTTGTAACAGCATTTTTTATTTCACTGTTTAATCTATCTAAAGTTTTCAGATACTCTTCTTCCTTTTCTGAAATAGCCTTTTCTAACTCCTGCTTTAAAATCTCTTTAAACTTTTCTTCAGACTCTTTCTTCCCTTTTTCAAACCCTTCTTTATAAGCCTTTTCCCTTTCTTTTTCGATTTCTGCTAAATATTTTTCTTCAAGCTGTTTTATCTTGTTTTTATAAAACTCTTCAACCTTTTCTAAAGATATTTCCTCTTTATTCTCAGGTTCATTTAGTTTTTTTTCAAAATCTTCATCTTTAAAAAATCTAAAATCTTCAATATTAAGAACAGGCATTATTTTTCCTCTTTAAGCCATTTACTGAGCAGTTTTGCTATAAGCTCTGGACTTTCCTCTGATACTTCAAGTATTTTCTTGTAAATTGGTTCTCTTTCTATCTTCAGTTCCTCAACTTCTTTTTCATGGGCTGCGTATAATCCAGCAGCGGCTTCTGGAGAAACACCAGGAACACCAGTGGGAACAGTAACTTTTTCTTTTTTCTTTTTGAGAATAAAAAGAACAGCTCCAATGAGGATTAAAACAAGAAGAGCTATACCACCTAAAAGAATAAGATTTGTTTTTTCCTTTTCTTTGTAAGGCATAAGACCTGCAGCAGCAGCTTTAGAGAAGGGAATACTTACAACAGTAACTTTATCCCCTCTTTTTGGATTGTAGCCAATTACACTTTCAACAAGGGCTTTGTACTTTTCTATTTCTTCTTTTGAAAGCGGGATAAATTTTTTGACTGTTTTTCCATCTTTTGTTTTTTCTTCTACATACTTTCCATCTAAAAGGACACCAACACTTACCCTTTTAATTCTAAAAATCGGTTTTTCTGTATCAACTAACGTTCTTGTTACATCATAATTTTTTGTTATATCTTTTTTCTGCCTCTGGGTTCTTTCTGAAGTTTGTGTACCCTGGATGACAGGGGGGACGTTTGTCGCTGTTCCAGGGGCACCGCTCTGGGGTGTTCTGACTCCCTGTTCATTTTCCTGTATTTTTCTTTCACTTACAACAGCGGTTCTATCCGGGTCGTATATTTCCTCTTTCTGTCTAAACTTACCTATCTCTATTTCAACAGATGCCTTAACAGCCACTTTATCAGGACCAACAGCTTTTGATAAGATGGCATAAACATTTTTCTCTATCTGTTTCTCAAGCTTTCTTTTTATTTCTAAACTTTTTCCTGAAGCTATTTTTTCTTTATCTTCTAATATATCTGAGAGAACTCTACCTTTATTGTCTATAACAGTTACATTTTCAGGCTTTAGTCTTGGAACTGCATGGGAAACGAGGAATACGATAGCTTTAATCTGTTCTGGGGTTAAATCTCTTCCTGGCCATAGTTTCACAACAACAGAGGCTTTTGGTTCATCTGTTTCTCTGACAAATATACTTTCCTTTGGAAGTGCTATATTTACTCTGGCATTCTGTATAGCATCTATGTCTCTTATTGTTCTTGCAAGTTCCCCTTCAAGGGCTCTAAGGTAATTTATATTTTCCTGAAAATGTGTTATTCCCATTTTTGGTTCTTCAAAAATCTCAAACCCTACAGTCTTACTTGAAGGTAAACCTTTTGAGGCTAACTTCAGTCTTACTTCATAAACTTTATCCTTTGGAACAAGAATAATAGTTCCGTTTCCTTCTATTCTGTAAGGTATATGTTCTTCTTGAAGAACTCCCAAAATACTTCCTGCATCATCAGGGTTTAGATGGGTGTATAAAACAGCATACTCTTCTCTATTTAAAACTTTTACAGCTATTACACCTAATAAAGAGATAAGCAAAAGTCCTGAAAGCAATATAGCTATATTTTTTGGGGTTAATAAATTCCTTATATTTTCTGGTACTTTATTTTTTATGTCTTCTATATTCAACTAATTCACTCTCCCTTACTAAACTTGCATTCTCATTATTTCCTGATAGGACTCCAAGGCTTTATTTCTTATTTCTGTTATTAATCTTAAAGATATATCTGATTTTGATATCTGGTACAGAAGTTCCTGTATATTTTCCACATGCCCTTCCGCTATCTCTTTTTCTGCTTTTTTTGCTGCTATAAGGTCATTATTAACATCTTTGATAAAGTCTGTTAAAACGTCTGAAAATGATTTTTCATTTTTCTTTTCTA
>CAYTOE010000006.1:0-25746 GCA_964439255.1 uncultured Aquificales bacterium | reverse complement strand
CTAACCCGATTACTTGAGGGTATTGCGACTATGATTTCATTTAAAGATTTAACTTTCTTCATGAGCCACTTGAACTAACCCGATTACAGAAAATGATATCTACCCAGTGAAAACAAAATTTTCAGCAATTGCGAAATTTTAACGTACAAATTCAATTTTTATTGTTTTTTCGTCAGAAATGGGTATCTATCATTTTGAGGGTATTGCGACTTATCAAGGTAGTATTTTATTCACGAATCATTTTTCACTTGAACTAACTTGATTACGAAATGCGTAAGTTTAAATATAACTTTTCAAGATTTAATGTTTTTGTTAGGAGTGGGTAACTACCATTTTGAGAATAATACGACCTTTCAAAAATTTAAGATTTTTCAAAATTTACAGGTTTTGTCAGAATAAAATAAATTTTTTATATTTCATTTGCATGTCTTAGTATCATTTTTATGAAAGATTCCTTATAATAGTTTCCTTTTTTAACCAGTTCATAAATCAGAGGTTTAACCTCTTTAATAATTCCTTTCTTTTTTGCTTTAAGCAGTATTCCCATCGTACCAGTAATTTTTAACCCTTCTTCTTCAGCGATTTTTCTTCCTAATTTTTCATCTATTAGCAGTAGATCAGATTTTATTTCCAAAGATAATGCTATAGCTTCGGCTTCTCCTTCATCTAAATCTTGTTTTAACTTCTCTAACAAATATTTATTTTTTACTTCCAAAATCTTTATCCAACTTTCTTCAGAAATATCCTTATAATACTTGTTTTTTCCTATTTCTAACTCCCTATAAACCGCTTTAGGGACAATTACTTCTCCGTACATTTTTTTCAAAATATTTAATTGGGATATTTTTATAAAAGATAGTAATGGAGTAGTATTAGATACAACTTTAAGCATTTTTTATATCTTTTAAAAGCTCTTCTTCTGTATCTGTTTCTATTTGAACTCTGTACTTCCCAAGTAAATTTAAGAATTCTATACGAGAAATACCCAATAATTTTGCTGCTTTACCAGACGATATTTTTCCGAGTTCGTACAATTTAGCTAAAGCTGCTGTTTTAACTTCTTCTTCTTTTAATTTAAGCTCGTCAGGAAGTTCCATTATCACTTTCATAATAATACCCCATAAGTTAAATACTACTCTTTAATATAAAATTTGGAAAGAATTTTACCACAGGATTATAAATTCTATAGAAGTATTATCAAATCCTTTATGCTGCTTAAAGTTCTAAAAAATCAATTATTTTTTGGAAGTTTTCTTCGGTTTTATCTTTTTTGTATTCTTTAGCAAGTTTTATAAGCTTTTTCTTGTCTTTTACAGGGTAGTAATTTGAACCACCAGAAAGGATGTATTGTATAAATTGGGTTACATTCTGTAGATTTTCAGTCTTTTTTGCTCTTTCAAAATCTATAAAATGAACATTTAGATCTTTATCTACAATTATATTTTTATGAGGTCTGTGCATTTCCTCTTTATTTATACCTAATTTGTCAAGCTCCCTTGCCTGATTTAAAATCTGGGAGAATAAACTTTTAGCATTTTCTTTACTTATAACATCTTTAAAGTGTTTTCCCTCTATAAACCTATATGCAATAAAATCTTCTCCTTTTAAGACCAGTTTCCCTCCTATTCCCTTTTTATTAACTATTTCTAAAATATGACCCTCTTTCTGTATAGCGGGGATATGGAGAGGTTCAGAAGGTACTTTAAAGGCAAGTTTCTCTCCATCAAGATAACCACTGTAAACAATACCTCTCCACCCTTCGCCTATTTTCTTTAGTTTTTTTATATCTTTTTTTATCTGATTAAAGTTCAATTTCGTATTCATAGTGCTGTGAGTAAAAGTTAACAATGATTTCAACAATTTTGTCCAAATCATCTTCTATTTGAAAAAGGTTAAAATCTTCCTGACTGATAAAGTTATTCTCCAATACTGTTTTTTCAATCCAATCTACAAGTCCTTTCCAATATTCACTTCCATACAGAATTATAGGAAAAGGTTTTAATTTTTTTGTCTGAATAAGAACGAGGGTCTCTGTAAATTCGTCTAATGTACCATATCCACCTGGAAAAAGAACATAAGCTGTTGCGTATTTATTAAACATCACTTTTCTTGCAAAAAAGTATCTGAAGTTAACTATAACTGTAGCGTATGGGTTTGGCTTTTGTTCCATGGGTAAATCTATATTAAGGCCAACTGAACGGCCTCCTCCTTCTTTTGCACCTCTGTTTCCAGCTTCCATTATTCCAGGTCCACCACCTGTTATGATAGAAAACCCTTTTTGAACAAGCTTTTTTGCAAGTTCTCTTGCTGCCTCATAGTATTTGTTACCTTCTTTTACCCTTGCAGAACCGTAAAATGTTACAGCTGGTATAAACTGGGGAAGAATATCAAAACCATCAACAAAATCTCCTAAAATCCTGAACATACGCCAGGCATCTTCTTTTTTCATTTCATTAATCTGATATCTATCCAGCATGACTTTACCTCTAATCCATTATTTTTTTCATTTCTATCTGCTTCTTCCTCACAAAATCATGTATCAATTCTTCATATTTAGAAGAAATTTCAACAAATTGAAGTCCTAAACATTTCATTTCGCCTTCTATATTTTCCCTGACAATTTTTGTTTTTCCAGTTATGGTTATATTTTCTAACTTAAACTTTAGAACGATTTCTTTTATATTTCCTTTCGGAATTTGAGTGTCTTTATCAATACAGAGCTTCACTCCTCCAGCACTGAGATTAACAATATCTCCATCTACCCAGTGCATTTTTTCAATATTTCCTTCAAGGAGCTCCAAAAAGCCTAATTTCCCCGATAAAGCAACATTTACTCTTGCATGTCTTCTTCTCTGTATTCTTGATAACTGTAGTACATGGGGTACTTTTAAAATTACTTTGCCATTGTCCATATATATAGCATCTACCCTACTTTCAAACTTGTAGATAGCATCATCTTCTCTAATAAACATCACTTCAACATCACTATCTAAAAATTCAGGATGAATTCTGTCTATATCTATCAGGTGCCAGTACATATACTTTTCATCTTTATCACTGAGTATTCCTTCTAAAACAAGCATATTTTTTAGAATTGTGATTCTTGCTTTTTGAAGAATTTCTATATCTTTTGTTGTTGTAAGTGGTGAAAATTTAGGAACTTTATCAAATCCAAGTTTTTTTCTTATATTTTTCAAAAATTCTTCATTGTACTCTTCTATACCATTTACATAATGGTGGATTACCTTTTCAAATGATGATTTAAACTTTAATGTTAAAAATGGGTCTTTGTTTAGTTTTTGGGATAAGGTGTATAAAAAGTTTGCTTCCTGCTCATTTAAACCTTTATGTTTTGCACCATTGATAAATTTTTTTCTATGTCCCCCTTCTCCAATAGTAAGTTTAAATATTATCAACCCTAAAATAAGGAGAACAATAATTCCTAAAATAATTAAAATTACCTCTACACTAACACCGGTAGCAGATTTAAAAGACTCTATAGCTGTTTTTGCCCTATTTTCCATCTACCTTCCCAAGTTTATATTTTGAATAATCATTATAATTGATTATTAAGATTACGTATAAAAAAGGTTTGATAATGAAATTTGGTATAGTTCTCTCTGGTGGTGCTGTAAGAGGTGCTGCCCATATAGGCGTTTTAAAAGCTTTACATGAAAATGGGATATACCCTGAATATATCTCAGGCTCAAGCGCAGGCTCTATAATTGGTGCTTTTTACAGTGCAGGTTATTCTCCAGAAGAAATGGAAAAAATAGCATTAAAAACTAATATTATGGATTATCTAAAGCCGGCTATACCTTCAGTTTCTGCTCTTTTTTCCCTTGAGAATTTAGAGAAATTTTTAGATAAGTATATAATTGAAAAAGATGTATCAAATCTTAAGAAAAAACTTTTTATCTGTGCAACAAACCTGAACAGGGGCTTTCCTGAGTACTTTTCCAATGGAGATTTATCCACTCTTTTAATGGCCTCTTCAGCCCTCCCTTTCCTTTTTAAACCTGTAGAGATAAACGGAAACCTTTATGTTGATGGAGGAATAATGAACAATCTCCCTGTTGAACCAATAATAGATAAGGTTGATTTTAGAATATGTGTTGAGGTAAACCCCCTTGGAGAAGAAGAAAATTTAAAGAACCCTGTAAGTATTCTTATGAGAAGCTTTTTTCTTGCTATAAGGTCAAATGTTGATGTTAGAAAAAGGTACTGTGATTTGTTTATACAGCCTGAAGAACTAAAAAAAATAGGGCTTTTTTCCACATGGAAAATCAAAGAAGCTATAGATATTGGATATTCTTTCACAAAGAATGTTCTACGTAGGTATAATTTTTAAGTATAAATCCCCTATTTCTCCATTTCTTGAAATGTATCCTTTTCCTTTTACTTTAAGGGTTAAAGGAGAAAATATATTCATAGGTAGCTTAAGTTTTATTTCTTCTCCATGAAATGTTTCAATATGTATAACCCTGTCTTTTTTTAAATTTTCCTTTGGTAAGTGGACAGTTTTATAAACATCTTTACCTTTTATCTGATAACCTTTATCTAAAAAAACAACGCTGAGATATAGGTCTCCGTATGGACCTCTATTTTTTCCCGCATCTCCCCCATATTTTACAAGTATCTTTTGACCTTCTTTTATTCCTACAGGAATTTTTATACTCTTTTCAACTGTCCTCTTTACTGTTCCTTTTCCACCACAGAAATCACACGGATTTAGAATGATAAATCCTTTTCCTTCACACCATACACAGGGAAATGAGATAAAACCTTTTTTAATTTTTCCTTTTCCACCGCATTTTTCACACTCTTTAAGTATTGATTTTTCTGTTATTCCTGTTCCATTACACCTGTTACAATGTTCAAGTCTTTCATAAGAAATGGTTTTTTTGCTACCGTAAAATCCCTCTTTAAGGGATACCGTTATCTTTTTGTGAATATCTTTTCCTCTTTTTGGAGAAAGGGTGTATCCGAATCTCTCTGAAATTCTATCTATGATTTCTTCAATAATTGATTTTGATTTTTGTAACTCTCTATCGTACCGCTTTCTCTTTTCAGGGTCTATTAATGTTTCGTAAGCTGTTGTTATCTTTTTAAAAAATTCCTCTGTCCCCCTATTTAAATCTGGATGGTATTTCTTAGCCTTTTCTCTAAAAGCCTTTTTTATCTCTTCAGGAGTGGCGTTTTTTGCCACCCCTAAAATTCTGTAATAATCCATTATGTTATTTCTTCTCTTTCCTCTGGTGGTATTGCAACAACAACCTTTGCAGGTCTTATAACCTTTCCTTTATATTTATAACCTGTTTGAAGCACTTTTACAATCTCATTTGGTTTATGCTCTTTAGATATAATTGTTTCAAGGGCTTCATGTTCCTGAGGATTAAATTCTGTTTTTTCCTCTATCCTTTCAATTCCATGCTCCTGAAGGAATCTTACTAATTGGTAATGTATCATCTGAACACCTTTTATGAATGCGTTTATATCTGTTGATGTTTTTGCGCTTTCAAGGGCTTTTTCAAAATTATCAACAATTTCCATAAAACCTTTTATTATCCTTAATGCTCCTTCATCTTTAGCCTCTTCTTTTTCTTTTCTCATTCTTACTTTGTAATCCTCAAATTCCTGTTGTAGTCTCTGGTACAAAACACTCAGTTTTTTTGCAGCCTCTTCTGTTTTCTCAAGTTTTTTTCTTAACTCTTCTAACTCCTTTTCAACTTCTTCACAGCTCCTTTCCTCATTGGAAATATTTTCCTCCTGTGCTTTTTCCTCTAAATTTTTCTCTTCCACTTTTTTCTCTTCCATTTCTTTTATAAACCTCCTAATTTTAGCTTTTTTCTATAATAAAATATAAACTTTTAAACTAAGATTCAAACAAAAATCTACAACAAAATCAGTATAAATCAAAAGAGTTATAATATACGAATATTCTAAAAAGGAGGTAAAAAATGAGTGAAAGTACAGAGCTTATACTTGCCATAGTTGTTTTTGGGATTATGTTTGGGCTTATTATCTTTTTAATGATTTACTGGTCTAAAAAAGGAACAATTGTGGATGAAAGGGACAAAAAATGGTACGGAAATAAAGAGGAGAAAAATCAGTAAACAGGGTGTTTTATAAACCAGTAAACAAAAAACGCAAAAACACCTCCCGCTATTGTCAGGTAAGCTGCTTTTTTTCCTTTTTCATGTCTTATTACCCTTATATGAAGGAGAAAACCATAAAAAACCCAGAGCAAAGATAAAGCTATCTGTTTAGGATCCCATATCCAGTGTTTCCCAAGATAAACACTTGACCATACAGATGAGGATATCAGAGCAAGGGAGAGCATGATAAAAGCTAAAACTGTTGATTTGTACTCTACATCTTCAAGGAGTGCAAGAGAGGAAGAAAATTTTGAAACGAAAAAGGAATCAAGCTTTTTCCTTTTTAAATCTCTGTGGGTAAGTACATATATAACAGCAACAACTGTAGAAACAACTATTAAAGCATAAGCAACCATTGCAAGGATAACATGTGCATAAAACCAAAAATTCTCGTATGTTAAAGCTTTTTTTCCTATATTTGGGAGGGTCATGGCTATAAGAAAGACATTTATTGGCGCAAATATGGAACCAAAATCCTTAAGTTTTTTGTGGTACTTTACAGATAAACCATAAAAAACAACAGCTATAAGAAAAGCAAGGAAAAAAGGGAGTTCCTGGTGTGTTGCAACAGCAAAAGTTTTTTCCTGAAAATCTTTTATCCCTATATATAAAAGTTGTATTAAAAATCCTATTCCAAAAAATGAGAAACCTAACCTTGTTCCAATCTCTTTTTTTGTAAACAGGTACATCCAGAAACCAAAAGAAGAGAGAAAATAAGCCATCAGTGCTGCAATCAAAATCAGTTTTAACATCTACGTTTCCTTACAGGTTTTTTATTAATTTCGCCAAAATAGCTTTTTATGTAAAGGTTTATTCAGCTTTTAAAATACTTAAAAATGCTTCCTGAGGAAGCTCTACCTTTCCAAGTTGTTTCATTCTCTTTTTACCTTTTTTCTGCTTCTCTAAAAGCTTTTTCTTCCTTGTTATATCACCACCATAACATTTAGCTAAAACATCCTTTCTAAGTGGTGCTATTCTCGCAGAGGCTATAACTTTTGAACCTATGACAGCCTGTATTCTAACCTCAAATAACTGTCTTGGGATTACCTCTCTCATTTTATCAACTATATTTCTTCCAACTCTGTAAGCCTTTTCTCTATGGACTATGAAAGAAAGAGCGTCAACAGGCTCTCCATTTATAAGGATATCCATCCTTACTAAATCACCTGGTCTGTAGTCCTTAAACTCGTAATCAAAAGAGGCATATCCCCTTGTAGCTGTTTTCAGTTTGTCATGAAAATCAAACAGAACTTCAGCCATAGGTATATCGTATCTAAGTATAACCGTTTTTTTATCTATATACTCAAAGCCTTTTTGAATACCCCTTTTATCCTGAACAAGCTGCATAATAGCTCCTACATACTCATTAGGGGTGATAATGTTAGCCTCTATATAAGGTTCTAAAATCTCAGCTATCTGTGAAGGGTCAGGCATTTGAGAAGGGTTTCTGATTTCTAACTCTTCACCTTTTTTAGTCCTTACTCTGTATATAACGTTTGGTGCTGTTGTTATAAGCTCAACATCATACTCCCTTTCAAGGCGCTCCTGAACAATCTCCATATGAAGAAGACCTAAAAATCCACATCTAAAACCAAGTCCCAAAGCTGGAGATGTTTCAATCTCATAAGTTAAAGCAGCATCATTTATAGAGTATTTTTCCAGAGCATCCCTCAAATCTTCAAATGTTGTCGAACCTGTAGGATATAAACCAGCATAAACCATAGGTTTTGCAGGTCTAAAACCAGGGATAGGCTCAGGAGTTGGATTTTTTGCATCTGTTATGGTATCCCCTATACGTATATCTCTTACATCTTTTATAGCAGCAGCAATATACCCAACATCACCAGCTTTAAGGCTATCTAAAGGTGTCATATGTGGTGTCTGGGCACCTACCTCTGTAACATCAAACTCTTTTCCAGTGGACATAAGCTTTATTCTTGTTCCCTTTTTAACCTCACCATCAAAAATCCTTACAAAAGCAACAGCTCCTCTATATGGGTCATAATAAGAGTCAAATATTAAAGCCTTCAGTGGTTTTTCCTCTTCTCCTTTTGGATGGGGTATTTTATTCACAATAGCTTCTAATATATCCTCAATTCCTATACCAGCTTTTCCTGATGCAAGAATAGCCTCATCTGGGTCTAAACCTAAAACATCCGCTATCTGTTCTTTTATCCTGTCAACATCTGCTGAAGGCAAATCTATCTTGTTTATAACAGGGATTATCTCCAAGTCCTGTTCCAGAGCCTGCCAGAATGTTGCTATTGTCTGGGCTTCAATTCCCTGAGTTGCATCTATAAGAAGAAGTGCTCCTTCACATGCTGCTAAGGAACGGGAAACCTCATATCCAAAATCAACGTGTCCGGGAGTATCAATAAGGTGAAGTGTGTACTCATTTCCATCTTTTGCTCTGTACTTTAGTCTTACAGCCTGAAGCTTAATAGTAATACCCCTTTCTCTTTCAATATCAAGGGTATCCAAAAGCTGGTCTTTTTTCTCCCTTTCAGATATAGCCCCTGTAAACTCCATGAGTCTGTCTGCAAGGGTAGATTTTCCATGGTCAACATGGGCTATTATAGAAAAGTTCCTTATATATTTAAGTCTTTCGCTCATTTACACCTCTTTAGATTGTAATTTTCTGCTGAATAAAATATCTTATATCAACTTATCAAAATTGATAAAATCAAGCAATGGACAGGATAGATAAAATAATACTTGAACATATCCAAAAAGGTTCTGTATCAGGGGAAAAATTAGCCAGACTTACAGGAATATCAAGGGTCGCTGTCTGGAAAAGGATAAAAAGGCTGGAAAAGTTAGGTTACAAAATAAACCATACAAAAAATGGTTATATCCTTGAAAAAGAAACAGACTATATAACACCTTTTGAGATTGAAAAGTTTCTCAAAAGCAGATTTTTAGGGAAAAATTTTGTTTTTTATGAAGAAACAGATTCAACAAACATAAGAGCTAAAGAAGGAGATTTTCCTCATGGAACGGTTATCTTTGCAGAATCTCAAACATCAGGAAAAGGCAGAAAAGGTAGAAGATGGATTTCTGAAAAAGGAAAAGGTCTGTATTTCTCTGTGGTTCTGAGAAAAAACCTGAGTTTAGAAAACTTTACAATTATGTCCCTTCTTTTTCCGGTTGCTGTAAAAGAAGCTGTTGAAAGACATATAAAAAATAGAATACATCTGAAATGGCCTAATGACCTATATATAAACGGAAAAAAATTTTCAGGTTTTCTTATAGAAACAGAGATAGAGGGAAACGAGATAACTAAACTGATAGCAGGAATAGGAATAAATGTTAATAACACAGAAGAAAGCCTAAAAAAAATAGAAACACCAGCCACCTCTCTTTTTGTAGAAGAAAAAAGAGAGATAGATAGGAAACAGCTTTTAGCAGACATACTTGAAATCGTTGAAGATTATATAGAAAGCTTTCAGATTGAAAAAATACTTAAAAAAGCCGATGAATCTCTTCTCTGGAAGGGAGAAGATGTTATACTGCCTGAAAAAAACATTTATGGAAAGCTTTTAGGAATAAACAAAGATGGTGGCCTGTTATTAATGACTGAAAAAAGTATAAAGGTAATTTACTCAGGGGATTTATCACTTAGAAAAAAAATCTGATTTTATTTTTGCAAAAATGAAATTTCTCTTTTTAAAAAGGCTTTGTTTTGTAGCATTTTAAAAACGGTATAAAATTTGCTATACATAAAAAACAAAAATAAAAATACAGGAGATGGGTTGTTGATTTATAGATATCAGAAAACAGTAGAAAGGGAGATAGAGATAAAAGGCATAGGTCTCCATTCAGGGCTTCCTGTTAATATGAAATTGATTCCTGCTAAGGAGAATGAAGGTATAAACTTCATAAAGAATGGAATTGTTATACCTGCAAAAGTTGAGTTTGCAAAAAGCTTTGAGTTTTCTACATCTCTAAACAGGGAAAATCAGTGGGTAAGAACTGTAGAACATCTAATGGCTGCTTTCTTTTACACTGGAATAGACAATATATATGTGGAAATCGACAGTGAAGAAGTACCTATTATGGATGGAAGTGCAAAAGTATTTATAGAAAAGATAAAAGAAGCTGGCATAAAAAATCTCAAAGAAGAAAAGATTTACGCTGTTATAGAAAAAGAGGTTAAAATTCAGGAAAATGACAAATTTCTAATCTGTAAACCTTCAGATAGATTCAAAGCAACATATCAGGCCTTTTATAAAAATAACATCATAGGAAATAAAAAGGCATTTTATGACTGTATTGATAGAAATAGCTACAGAGAGATTTTTAATGCAAGGACATACTGTTTTTTAGAAGAGGTTGAGTATCTGAAAAGCAAAGGGCTTGCAAAAGGGGGTTCCCTCGAAAATGCAGTAGTTTTACATAACGACTCTGTTATAAATCCGGAAGGGTTCAGATTTGAAAATGAACCTGTAAAACATAAAGTTCTTGATTTGATAGGAGACCTTTATCTCCTCGGCTACCCTATTATCGGTGATATTTTTTCCTTTAAAGGTGGACATAAATTAAACGCAGATTTTGTGAGAAAGATAAAAGAAGAAAATGCATTTGAGTTAAGGTACTCATCAGATTTAAAAGATTCGGTAAAAAAAGAAAAAAAGTCACTGGTAGTTAGCCACTGATACTATAGCGTGTATTATCCCTTCAACAGTAAATTTTTCAGGGATGATACACACTTTTAACCCTTTTTTTTCAACAGCTTTTTTTGTTGTAGTTCCTATTACAGCTATACATGTTTTTTCAAGATAACCATAGCTTTTTCCGCCAAATGACCTAAAAAAACCTTCAACTGTTGAAGGACTTGTAAAAACGGTAAAATCAACAGCATCTTTTATGTAGAGATTTTCTACCTCTTTTACATTCTCAGGTATATTTAAAACCGTTTCATAAACAGGTAGAATCTTTATCTCTTTTACCTGATTTTTCAGATTATCAACAAGTGTATTTATCCCCTTTTTTGCTCTTGGTATAAGAATTTTTTTATCTTTAAAGAAATCAATATTTTTTTTAATAAGCTCAAGCATCCCTTCAGAAGAAAATTTTTCTGGGACTGTTATATCCTCAAAACCTAACTTTTCTAAAGATTTTTTTGTCTTTTCTCCCACAGCTAAAACTGTTTTGTTTTTTATTTTTGTTATATCTGTCTTTGAAAAAAAGTATTTAACAGCATTTTTGCTTGTAAATATATAAACATCGTACTCGTATATATTTTGTACAGAAAAATCAACAGGAACAGTTTTTATGGTAGGGAAAATAACAGGTTCAAAACCTGCTTCTTTTAATTTTCTGGCAAACTTTTCAGACTCTTCTTTTTCCCTTGTTATAACTACTCTTTTCAATCTTCCTCTCCAGCTGATGGTATCAGAAAAACATAATCTTTACTTTCCACAGGAAAGTCATCTTTAGGATTTAAATATATTTTTCTTCTTCTCTCTATAGCGATTGGAAGATAATCATTGCTCCTTGCAAACCTCAAAAGCTCTCCAAAGTTTTCAAATTTTCCGAGGTTTTCAACTTTTATTTTTCTTATTCCCCTTTCTTTATCCACAAATGTCTTTATAAGGGATGTTGCTCCTGGGTTTAAAATACTTGAGAACATAATTTTTCCCAATATCTGACCGTGGATTATAACTTCCTGAACCTTCATTCTACGTTTGAAAATATCTGCATCTTCATCAAGGAGTACTTCAACGTACAGATGAACTTTAGGGTTAAGGGTTTTAACAAGCATAGCGGCAAGGGCTGTTCTCGCATCTATATTTCTTTCAGATAAACCTTCTTCCCTTTCAGCAACAATAACAACATGCTCAGCTTTTTCTATACCAACTTCTAAAAGTGTGTTTTCATGTATAAAATCACCTCTTTTATAGAGTATATCCCTCGGAAGTTCTATATCTATCTGGCTTTTAGGTATATTTGTTACTATGACTACAGGTTTTTCTTTTTCAATTCTCATACTGAGGATTTCCTTTAGAATCTCTTCTGCTGTTTCATTCCATCCACATATTACAATATGTCCTTCAAGGTTTTCCATTTTTAAACCACCTTCCCTTAATGTCATTAATCTGCTTACTAAAGATGCTGAGAAAGCACCTGATAAAACAGCCATAAGGATAATACCACCAGATATCATTATAGATGTTATAAATCTGCCTTCAGGTGAAACAGGTGCTATATCACCATATCCAACTGTGGAAATAGTAACGATTCCCCAGTAGAGGGCATGCCACATAGAAGCAAACGTTTTGTTTCCGGTATGATACTCAAAGATATAAACAAGCATAGATAGAAGAACTATCCATGTTATAAGGGTAAAAATAATAAACAGGAAAAGATAACCCTGCTCTTTTAAAGCAAAAACAAAACTTTTTATAGCTCCTCCGTACCTTACAACCTTAAGAATCCTTAAGATTCTTATTAATCTAAAAGCTCTCAAAGGTCTTATAACAGGAAGTATAGACAGAAGGTCTATAATAGCGTAAGGAGTTTTCATCCATTTTATCTTAGGCTTTAAAGCATCAAAAAGAGCATAGATGTATTTTTTGTACTTCCCTTCATGTTCCCTGTTTATAAGAGCATTTCTAAAATCCTCTGAGAAGTTTGATATTATCCATAGTCTTGTAAAATACTCAACAACAAAAAACCATAAAGAGGCTTCTTCATAATCGTAAAGAAAAACATCTAAATCAGGGGGAAGATTCCTTTCTATAGGCGAAAATTCAAGGACAACACCAATGGAAGATGTTAAAACGATAAAAAGCGCAAATACGTTGTATATCTGATTGTAAGGGCTATTTTCATTCTCAAGAATATTGTAAAGCCATATTTTTAAAAGTCTTATTCTGTTTTTTATTTTTTTAAAATTTGGGTGTCTTTTATCAAGAAAAATATCCAAAATAAATCCTTAAACTTCATTTATATTTTTTTTATTTAACAAAACCATTAAAAGTCTGTCAATACCTAATGATGCACCGCTACAGTCTGGCATATTTTTTAAACTTTTAAGGAAATCCTTATCAATGGGAAAATCCTTTCCTGTTTCCTCTTTTTTTCTTTTTAAATCCTTCAACAGTACTTTTTCAACCTCTTTCCAGTTTGTCTCTTCATAGTAACCATTTACAAGTTCTAATCCGTTTACATAAGCTTCAAATCTCTTACCTTTTCCATTTTCAATTTTTGAAAGAGCTGACATCTCAGGGGGATAGTCGTATATGAAGGTTGGTTTTTCTTTACCAAGTTCAGGTTCAACATAAAAAGCATAAACTGTGAAAAATGCTGTTTCCCAGTCCATTTTATCTAAGTTTTCATGTTTTATATTGGATTTTGAAAGAAAGTTTAATAGACCATCAAAATCATCTGGATAAACTCCTGTGTATCTGTAGAAAGCATCATCAACAGATATCTTTTCCCATTTTGAAAAGTCATAAACTCTGCCAGAAAATATAACCTCAGTTTTTTTATATATAGCTATTGCCGACTGTATAAATATATTTTTTGTATCCTCCATAAGGTCTTCAAGAGTATAACTAACCCTGTACCATTCAAGCATTGTAAACTCTGTTTTATGCCTATGTGAGCCTTCATAGTTTCTAAAAACTTTTGTTATCTGATAGATATCTTTTTTTAAGTGGGAAAGGATTTTTTTCATCTCATACTCTGGAGATGTATGTAAAAATCCCTTTTTTTTCTCACCTTTTTCATTAAAAAAGTAAACTTCTAAAGGATAAATGTTAGTGTCAAGGTTAGGATATTCTCTTAGAATATCTGTAAAAACCTCAACAGCTCCAGTCATATCAAAATAGTTTCTTATGGCTTTTATAATTTTTGCCTTCTTTTCATATATCATTTTATAAATCTAAACTCAGGTTTTTCTTTAATAAGTCCAATTTCTATAAGCTTTTCAGCAAAAAGGTTCAGACTTTTCAGATGCTCTTCAGAAAGGCAGTAATCTAAATTTTTCAGGTACTGATAAGCAAAATCTATATCTTTAGCCTTTTCCGATTTTCTTAGATATTCTAAAGGATTTTCAAAGAAGCTATTCTTGGTCTTTAAAAGTAACCTGTGGAAAGATTCAACATCTTCTCTGTTTTTTTTATAAAAATCTTCATTAACACACCATAAGGCAAAAACAAATGGAAGTCCTGTTTTTTGATACCATATAGCAGAAAGGTCGTACACATAACTGAATTTATTCTTATATCTGATAGCGTTATCTCCAATAAGAAGAACAGATTTTTTCTCAATATCTGTAAAATCCTCAAGCTCCAAAAACTGGACATTCTTTTTTAAAAAATCTTTAAATATTATTTTTGTAAGCATCCTTGATGTTTTTGAAGCTCTGGTAAGATAAACCTTATCCATTTTTTCTATCGGAATATTTGAAAAAATAGCAACAGATTGAACCTTGTTTAAGGAGCTTATAGAAACGTCAGGAAGTATAATGTATTTTTTGTAGTTTTCTATATATTCTGCTGAGGATATAAAGCCAATATCAACCTCTTTTTCTCTCAATTTTTTATTGATTTCTGATGGAAACCCTTTTGAAAGCTCATAAGGAAAATCTAATTTTATACCTATAAGACGAAAATCAAAAGGGACTGTATTTAAAAAATCAATCCAGCCTATTTTCATGAATCTCTCTTTCCGTTTTTCTCAAAAAATATAAAAATATATTCCCTTTTCAACTGTGCCTCTTTTTTTCAATAAAAATCTCAATAAGAACTTTAAGTCTGTGTGCTATTGAACTTATTATAAAACCAGCAATAAGGCTTATCACAATAACAGATATAGAGTAAAGCTCAGGTTTGCTAAAAGCAAAATGGGATATAGGATTTGCTGCTACCTCTATACCCTCTTTCAGTTTTGGTTTTTCAAAAAATAGCTGATAAAAACTCATTATGGCAACAGCGGAAACAAGAACAGCCATAATGAGTTTTATGTACTCTTTTTTTATGTTCTGTCCAACAGCAGCACCAAAAACAGCACCAAAAGATGAACCTGCCATAAGTATGAGTGCTAATACAATGTCAACACCATGATTAACAGTTCCATGGAAAAATGTAAGAAAAGAGGTAACAAATATCATCTGAAAAAGACTCATACCTACAGCTTTCTGGACAGGAAAACCTGCAAGGTAGATTAGAGCAGGAATAATTACAAAACCACCCCCAACACCCATAACAGCAGCTAAAAATCCAGCAAAAGCACCTATCCCAGCTGGAACAAAGATTGAGATCTCTGTGAACTGGAACTCTTTTTTTGCAGGAAGATTGTCAATAAAAGATTTAAGTTTTGAGTTTCCCTCTTTGTTTTCCTTTTTACCTAAGACATCCATAAACATAGTTATTCCGGTGAATCCAAGGTAGAATGTATAAAGTGAGAGGACAAATGTTCTGAAATGACCAGCATCTTCAAGGATTTTTGCTAAGAAAACACCAAACCCACCACCAATAAAGCCAGAAATAACCATTATCCATCCCATCTTAAGGTCAATATTTTTCAGTCTGAGATGGGATAGAAAACCAGAAACTGTTGCACCTACCATCTGAGCAACTGACGTTCCCACAGTAACTATTGGAGGAACACCTAACTTTATAAGAGCAGGATTAAGAATGATACCTCCGCCAATTCCAAGAAGTCCTGATAAAAATCCAACAACAAGACCAAGTAAAACAACAGAAAAAATGTTTATGTTTATATCCGCAACTGGAAGGTATATTTCCAAGAAAACCTCCTTATTGTGGTTAAGGTTAAATATTATATTCCATGAAAAATTAATGATTGTAGTTTTTATACAGGCTGGGAATACTTCTGTTTAAAAAGAACAAGGAGATTATCAACAAGAACAACTATTATAGGTGCAAGAAAAACACCTAAGAAACCAAATATGTTCAATCCTCCCAATATAGCAAAAACAAGAATAATAGGGTGGATATTTGTTTTATCACCTATCACTATAGGTTTTATGATATTATCAACAATGCTTATAACAAACGTTCCATAAAGGGAAAAAATGAATGCAGGAATTATTCCTATTGCAAAAAATGAGTAAATAGCTATTGGAACCCAAACAAGAGAAGCACCACCAATTGGGAAAAAAGCTGCTACAAAAGTAACAAAAGCCCAGAAAAGGCTGAACTTTATTCCTAAAGCGAAATAACCTATAAATGAAAGTATACCCTGAGCTATAGCTGTTAAAACAGAACCTAAAACAACCCCCTGTATTGCTTTGTAGGTTTTTGAAACAAGGAAAGATTTATCTTTATTTGATAAAGGAATAAGTTCATAAACCCTGTTGTACAGTCTTTCCCCATCTTTAAATAGAAAGAAAAGGGTTATAATCATCATTACAAGGTCAAAAACAAAAATCGTTACATTTAAGAATATACTTTTGCTCTGGTTTATAAAAAAAGCTAACAGATTGTTTAAGATATTTTTCAAAACAGTATCGAATTTTATATCTATATTGAGACCGTGTAAGAAAGATATAAACTTTTCATGTACATATGGTAAAACAGGAATGTTTTTTACAAATGTGTTTATATTTTCCACCTTTGATAGATTTTTTACTATGATAGGGTATAAAGACAAAAACTCATTTGACAGAAATACAACTAAAAATATTGAGGGAACTATTATAAAAAGAAAAACTACAACAGTGGATATAAGAGCAGCAAGAAAACCGCTTTTTAGCTTTTTTCTAAAAAACAGGTTTAAAGGGAAAAAAATTATAGATATAAGAATAGACAGTATAAGAACCTTTAAAAAAGGCTCAAATAAAAGGTATGTTAAAAAAAGAAAAAAAGACAGAAATAGGAAAAAGAATATATTTCCTATCTGTCCTGATTCAAAACTCAACTGTTATGCTACTCTTCTCCTTTCTTTAAAGCTCCACCAACGTAAGCAATAACAAAAGTTAAAATTGAGAATGCTGTCATGATTATAAAAGCGAGCCATGCTTCCATCTCATAAACCTCCTAAACAGGACAAATTTTATTATCTATTAAGGTATATCATATTTAATGCCCCAGTCAAGGTTAGCCCTTTTCAAGGATTTCCATAGCTTCATCAACTGTAATATTTTCATGAACGATTTTAGATAAAACATAGGTTATTTTTGCTACATTATCATGCTGGAATATATTTCTTCCAACAGAAAGACCTGCACATCCTGCAACAACAACCGCATCATAAATCATCTGAAGCAGTTCTCTGTCAGAGTTAACTTTAGGTCCACCTGCGATAACAACAGGAACAGGACATCCCTCAACAACTTTTCTGAAACTTTCAGGATCACCTGTATACGGAACCTTAACAATATCAGCCCCAAGTTCAGCACCTATCCTTGCTATATGTGCTACAGCATCAGGATCAAATGGATTTTTAACTTCAGGTCCCCTGTAATAAATCATAGCTACAAGTGGCATTTGCCATTCTAAACATGCTTTTGAAACAGCCCCAAAATCTTTCAACATCTGTTTTTCATCTTCTGCACCTATATTCACATGTATAGAAACACCATCTGCTCCAAGTTTCAATGCTTCTTCAACGGTACAGACAAGAACTTTATCATTTTTTCTTAAAGATAAATCTGTTGAAGCTGACATGTGGACAATAAGTCCAACATCCTTACCTTTTCCCCTGTGTCCCTGCTCTACCATTCCTTTATGGAGAATGATAGCATTTGCGCCACCTTCTGCTATTTTTTCAACAGTTTCCCTTATATTTATAATTCCTTTCATTGGTCCAGAACTAACACCATGATCCATAGGAACAATAACTGTTTTACCTGTATCCCTGTTCATTATTCTTTCCAGTCTGACCCTTTTTCCGATTCCCAATTTATTCCTCCTTTACCATTTCCTTTTTAAATAATTTTACCAGCTATGAAACCTAAAATAAAAGAAATTACAGCCACAAGAATTAGCTTTGTATTTTCATTTTTAGGTGTTTTTTTATAGAAAAGATTTTTCTCCCTTTCTCTCATATAATCCCTATCGTAAAGACCCATTATTCTGCACCCTCAACTTCTTTTTTCACAGAGATTTTTTCCTGAGCTTTCAATACTTCGATTTCCCCTTGCAATCTTTCTATTTCTTCTTTTAACTTTTCCTTTTCAGATTCAGTATTTTTTAACTGTTTTTCAAGGGAAGAAATCTGTCTTTTAAGTTTCATCTTTTCAATTTTAAATGAAATCCAGTCTGTTATAGTAAACATTAGAATTAAAACAGCTCCAAGTATCATACTTGCAATAATAATAAGGGCAAGGGGAATTTCCGGTGTTTGATAGTTTGGCAGGAGTTTAACCGAAAGGGAAGGTTGAACATTCATTGAAACAAAATAAGCAACAAGTAGAAGAACAATAAGCCAGATAACTAATTTAATTTTATTTAACATTATTTTCCTCTAAAATTTTATTCATAGCTTCTTTTATTTTAAAGTATATATCTTTTAAATCCTGTGATATGACTTTTACTTCACCTATAACAGGCATGAAATTAGTATCACCATTCCATCTTGGGACAATATGGTTGTGTATATGGGATTCTAAACCTGCTCCTGCGACTCTACCTAAGTTATATCCGAGATTAAAACCATCAGGTTTAAGGGATATTTTAAGTGCTTTAATTGCAAACTGGGTTAAATCTGAAATTTCATGGAGTGTTTCGGTGTCTATTTCTGTAAACTCACCTATATGCTCATTTGGACAGACCATAAGGTGTCCAGCGTTGTAAGGATATAAGTTCATAATAATGAAAGCATTTTTTCCCCTGTAAAGAACAAGATTTTTTTCATCATCTTTGGAATTATAGGCATTGCATAAAAAACAACCTTCCTGTTTATCGTACTCTTCTATATACTGGCTTCTCCAAGGTGAAAATAGTTTCTTCATAAAAACCTCCTGCTTTTTTTATATTTTCAAACTAAATTTTTATGTTTTCAACTGGAAATTCTACCCTTTTATATTTATTAAAGGCTTAACAACATCCACAACATCAACAACCACACCTTTTTGAAGATTTATAACGGTGTTTATATCTTTATAAGCAAATGGTGCCTCATCTTTTGTACTTTCACTTACATTGGCTACGATATCAGCCATTTCCATAATCTTTTTAAAATCTTTTATGTCTATCATTTCTTTTGCCTTTCTCCTTGAAAGGACTCTTCCTGCGCCGTGGGACGCTGACGATAAAAACTCTTTATTTCCAAGTCCAACTGTTATATACACACCATCTTTCATATTTGCAGGAATAATACCTAACTGTCCTTCATCAGCTGGTGTAGCTCCTTTCCTATGCAAAACACCTTCTTCTGTTATAACAGCATGGTTATGATTTTCATTTATTAATGTCTTTTTCATTATTTTGTTTATTTCTTTCTCTGTAAAACCTAATATTTCAAGTATCTGTTTCATCATTGTTAACCTGTTATCCAACGCATATTGCAGAGCAAAATTCATATCATGTATATAAGCCTGTCCCCAGTAGTTATCAACAGGTAAAAATCTACCTTTTTTCATGTAGTAAGAAGCTATTGAATGTCCTATATTTCTTGAGCCAGAATGGATTGTTATACACACCTCCCCATTCAGATTTTCCCCGATTTCTATAAAATGATTTCCACTTCCTAATGTACCCAATGAGTGGTAAAGTTTCTGGTTTACCTTCTTATCTAAGTTTTTATCACCACTTGCAGATTTAAACGGTCTGTAATCAAGAGGTTTTTTTCTTATGGATTTTCCCACTGGTATTTTTTTATATATCTCATCAGCAACCTTTTTTCTTTCTTTTTTCGTTTTAAAAATATCCTCAGTTTTTATACCTGTATTAACAAAACACATCCCACATCCTATATCGTAACCAACAAAAGATGGGGAGATATGACCATCTACAAGAGCTACACCACCTATACATAAATCATAACCGGTATGTACATCAGGCATTATGGCTAATTTTTTCACAATATCTAAAGAAGCAACATCCTTTATCTGTTTTAAAGCTTCAGGTTCAATATCTTCCAAAGGTATAAGGGTTTTTATTTTTCCTTCCATTTTCCACTCCTGAGTTTTTTTATAAACAATATAGAGTTTATGGAATAGATAAACAGAGGTAGAATATTATATCCACTGATTAAACGGAGATTTATTATGTCTTTATTAGAAGACAGATTAACAGGTACTCTTTTTGAAGGTTATCTAAATAACCTGAATTTTTTTGATGAGGTTTTCAAAAAAGAAGGTGGAGTAAGGAAACATTACCAGAAAATAGTAAATTTTTTTTCAAAACTAACACCTGAGGAGTTTTTGGAACTTAACAACCATGCAAAAATTTCTTTTATAAATCAGGGAGTAACTTTTACTGTATATTCTGAAAGTGAAGGTATAGAAAGGGTTTTCCCTTTTGATTTATTTCCAAGGATAATTACAAAAAAAGAATGGGAAAAAATTGAAAAAGGTGTAGCTCAGAGAGTTATAGCGTTAAATCTATTTCTCCACGATATATACCACAATAAAAATATTCTCAAAGATAAAGTGATACCCTATGAACTGGTTTTAGAATCCTCCTATTACAACAAAGAGATGATAAATCTAAATCCCGCAGGCAATGTGTACATACATATCTCAGGAACAGACATAATAAGACATAAAGACGGAAATTTTTATGTTTTAGAGGATAATGCAAGGTCTCCATCAGGGGTAAGTTATGTCCTTTCAAATAGAACAACAATGAAGAGAGTTTTACCCAATATATTTTCCCATTACAATGTATCGCCTATAGAGGATTATCCACAACAGCTGTTGATGATGCTGAAATCCCTTGCACCTGAAGGTGTTGATGACCCAACATGTGTGGTGCTAACACCTGGTATATACAATTCAGCATATTATGAACACACTTTTTTAGCCCATAATATGGGAATTGACCTTGTAGAGGGAAGAGACCTCTTTGTGGACAAGAATTTTGTTTATATGAAAACTATTTACGGTCCCAAAAAAGTTGATGTTATATATAGAAGAGTGGATGATGATTTCTTAGACCCGCTTGTTTTTAATCCAGAATCCCTGTTGGGAGTACCTGGAATAATGGGAGCTTACAGGTCAGGAAACGTTACAATAATAAATGCACCTGGCACAGGTGTTGCAGACGATAAAGCAATATACGCCTATGTACCTGAAATTATAAAGTACTATTTGGGAGAAGATGCAATTTTAAATAACGTTCCAACGTATATATGTGAAAAGGAAGAAGATTATAAATACGTGATGGAAAATATGGAAAAACTTGTTGTAAAACCTGTAGATGAATCAGGAGGATATGGGCTACTGATAGGGACAAAAGCAACAAAGAAAGAGATAGATGAGTACAAAAACAGAATAAAAAATAACAGAAGAAAATATATAGCCCAGCCTGTTATGTCTCTTTCAACGCATCCAACATTCATAGATGAAACCGGTAGATTTGAACCAAGACATATTGACCTGAGAACATTCTTCCTTTATGGAAAAGATTTTCAGTACATCCTTAAAGGAGGTTTAACAAGAGTTGCCCTCAAAAGGGGAAGCCTTGTTGTTAATTCTTCACAGGGTGGTGGTTCAAAAGATACATGGGTTCTGGAGTGAAAGATGCTTTCAAGAATAGCAAACAACTTATTTTGGCTTGGAAGGTACATTGAAAGGGTAGAAGATACAGCAAGATTTGTGGAGGTTCAGTACTACTCATCACTTGATGCACCTTTTATACAAAAAAAGGAAATGGCACTGAAATCTATCCTTTCAATGCTTGGAAACCCTGATTATTACTTTGGGAAATATGAAAAATTAACAGAAGAAAACCTTTTGTACACAGCTGTTTTAGACAAAGATAATCCTTCATCTGTACTTTTTTCTCTTAACTATGCAAGGGAAAATGCAAGAACAACAAGGGATATACTGTCTGAACACCTCTGGGAAGCTATTAACCGCTTCTACCATTTCTTAAGAAACTACAGGGTAAAAAAGTTCCTGAAAAACCCTTTTGAACTTTTAGAAAAAATTGTGGAAAACAGCTTCATAATAAATGGGATTATAGACAGGATAATAATGAAAGATATAAGCTGGGCTTTTATAAAACTTGGAATAGATGTGGAAAGGTCTGCCCAGCTTGCAAGAATTATTCTTGTAAAAATTGATGATATTGAAAGAATGAAAAACCCAACAGAAGTTGCTGAGCGTTTCCAGTGGAGGAAACTCCTTGAAAGTACAGCTGCTATAGATGTAAATAACGCTTTAAACAAAAAGGCAACAGATAAAGAGAAGGTTCTTGAGCTTCTAACACTCAATATGAAATCGCCCCGTTCAATATCATACAACCTACAAAAAATTCATGAGTATCTTATAATGATTTCCCCAGAAAAGGAGGAAAACACAGGTAGTGTAGAATTTGAGGCTGGAAAATTGGCTTCCAAATTCAGATATACCACTTTAGAAGACATACTTAAAACAGGTGAAAAAGAGTTCTTTTCAAAAACCCTAAATGAGATTTATAATCTGGCATCACTAATAGAAAAGAGGTACTTCGTATATTGATAACATATAAGGTTGTTTACAAAACTGAAAATTTCTACTCAGACACAGTAAAGGAAGCTATATACGATATACTTGTACTTCCAGCTGAAAACAGAACTCAAAAATTAGTATGGTATGAAACAGAAAATTCTTTGAAAGAACAGGTTTTTATCCATAAAAATATGTACGGATTTAATCTTTTAAGAATAAGAACATCAAATCCGTTTAGAGAGTTTTCTTTTAAAATGGAGGCAGAAGTTTCTGTAAAAAAGGTAAATATATTTGATTTTAATCCTCTCCCTGTAGAAAAGGAAAAGGAGATTTTAAACTCTGATATTTTCAGGATTGAAAACTTTATTTATCTGAAAAAGACAAAATACACAAAACTTTCTGAGAAAAACAAAAGGAAGATACCTGTTTTAGAAGAAAAAACCTCTGTTTTTCAGTTTTTAACTGATTTAAACAGTTATATATATGAACTTATCGATTACTGCACCGTTTCAACAGATGTCCACACTGTAGCTGATCAGGTTTTTGAAATTGAAAAAGGGGTATGCCAGGATTACGCCCATGCTTTTATATCTGTTGCAAGAGAAAATGGTATCCCTGCAAGGTACGTTTCAGGGTATCTAAATCAGGGTAAAAATTTTGTTGGAGATATATTTATGCATGCATGGGTTGAAGCCTATATACCAGGCGTAGGATGGAAGGGTTTTGACCCTACAAATAACCTTTTTGTAGATGAAAATTATATAAAGGTCTCCCATGGTGTTGATTATTCAGACTGTTCACCTATTAAAGGGGTTCTTAAAACAAACGGTAAAACAGAAACACACTATTCAGTACAGGTAATACAGGAGCAACAATGATTCAGGATGTTTTTTCTATAGACCTTAGAGTTTCTGAAAAATTTTATATAAAAAGGAACAGACACACACCTTTAGATGGAGAAACAGAAAAAAGGATATCAATAATATCAGGTATTCATGGTGATGAACTTGAGGGTCAGATGGTATGCTATCTTCTAAATGAATTTTTAAATCAGAATAGGGAAAAAATAAAGGGAACGATAGATATATATCCATCTATCAACTCTATAGGTATAGACTCAATAGAAAGAAATGTTCCCCCAACTGATGTTGATTTAAACAGGGTTTTCCCCGGTTCACCGGATGGTACATTACCTGAAAGAATAGCCTATGCCCTTGTGGAATCTGTAAAAGGTTCACAGATAGCTATAGATATCCATTCAAGTAATATATTTCTTGTTGAAATACCCCAGATAAGGATAAGTGAAGAAAATGCAAGAATTTTAGTTCCTTTAGCTCAAAAACTAAATGTTGATTTTATATGGGTTCATGGAGCTGTAACAGTCCTAAAATCCACATTAGCCCACACCCTTAACAGTATGGGAACAAAAACTCTCGTAGTTGAAATGGGTGTTGGTATGAGGCTTACGCAGGATTATTGCTATCAGCTATTTAACGGTATTCTAAACCTTCTCATAGAAGAAGGTTTCTTAGATTATGAAACAAAACCTGAAATAAGAAAGCCTATTTTATCTGTTAATGGTGAAGTACATTTTTTAAATGCAGAAGCACCGGGAATATTTATACAGACGGTAAGACATGGCAAATGGGTAAAAAAAGGAGAGCAGATTGGGAAGATTGTATCTCCTTTAAGTGGAGAGATAATTCATAGTGTTATTTCCCCTGCGAACGGGTTCTTATTCACACTCAGAGAATATCCTGTAGTCTATCCAGGTTCACTTCTTGCAAGAATATACGAGGAAAGAAATGGCTAAAGAGCTTATATTCAGTTTCCCTTCTCCAAATAGAGACAGCCTTAAAGTGTATGGATACAGATTCAAAGGAGAAGATAAAAAACCATCTGTAGCCATTGTGAGTGGTTTAAGGGGAGATGAAATACTGCAACTTTATGTAGCTTCACAACTTGTTAATTTTTTAAATGAGAAAGTTAAAAACAACACCAATTTTATTAAAGGAGAGATTCTTATTATTCCTTCTGTTAATACTTTTGGTTTTAACATTGAAAAACGTTACTGGCCTCTTGACAATACAGATATAAGTAGAATGTTTCCAGGTTATGAAAAGGGAGAAACCACTCAAAGGATAGCGGCTTTGCTTTTTGAAAAAATTCAGGGTTTTGATTTTGGAATAAAATTAACATCAGGAGTAAGGTCTGCAGAGTATATCCCCCATGTAAAGGTGTTTGATATGGAAAACAGTGATATTGAAAAAGGAAGAGATTTTGGATTTAGATACGTTCATAAAGTAGAACCTAAACCTTATGATACAGCATCCCTGACATACAACTGGCATATATGGAATACAAAAGCTTTCTCAATATACGGAGGAAAAACTAACCATATAAACTTCAGATACGTTGAAGAGATAAAAAATGGAATAATCAGGTTTTTATCAAAAAACGGTATAATAAATTTTAAAATAAACGAGCTTTTCTGTTCCCAAATTATCAATGATAAAAACCTTTTAAATATAAAAACCCCTGAAGCTGGTATTTTCCATCCCTTTAAAAAGATAGGAGATTTTGCAACAAAAGGAGAGCCTTTATTTAAAATTGAAGACCCCCTTTCAGGAGAAACAAGAGCAGAAATAGAATCCCCTGTTGATGGTATTGTATTCCAGATGCACAGCTACCCTATGATTTATCAGAGTACTACAGCTTTTAAAATAGAAACAGGTTGATTACTTAACACTTAAACTGAATATAGGTAGCAGAGTAGCGAAAACGAAAAAACCTATAAGCACAGATAAAATAATAAGTGTTATAGGTTCAAGATAACTTAGAAATATGGAGATTAACCTTTCTGTCTGTTTTTTGTATATATCAGATATCAACTGGAACATTTCAGGAAGTTGAGCTGTTTCCTCTCCAACTGATATAAGCTGTATAGCATTTTCAGGTAGAAGTTTCTTTTTACCTAAAAGACCGCTAAGAGATTTTCCTTTTCTTACATCCTGAACG